>NZ_FZMF01000051.1 GCF_900197685.1 Helicobacter baculiformis
AGCTACAAAACCAACCCATAATTAAAAAACACATTAAAATGGCTACTGCCTTCTTGAATCACCACTTGACCCACATAGTCTTGGGTATTGACATGGACTCTTAAGCTTCTTTGGAGCAAAGGCACAGAGACACCAACGCTATACTTAGAACGCCCATAGGCATAATTAAAGCCTGAAACTGCATTCACATTACCGCTATCTCTAAAGGTTCGCAATAGATTGTAGCGATTCCACAGCCCCCTAGCTCCCACAAAAACCCCCATGCTTGCCTTGTCCGTTGCAAAAAAATTCACCAACATCTCTGCACCAACGCCAGCACCTATTTGCTTCACAGATTTAGCATAGCCCTTTGTTTGTGTGTAGCCGTATTTGAAGAGTGCGTAACAGGCTAAACCAAAGTAAGGGTTAAAATACTGCTGATAGCCGCTCTTGACATTAAAGCCCACAATGGCATTTGTGCTTTGGTGATTCAAAGTGCTAGAGAGACCTTGCATCAAGCTCGCGTAAGAGACAGGACTGATTGTCTGTGAGATAGGAATCTCTGCATAATCAACGGGCAATCTTTTCTCATGCCCTAATTGTGCCCAAACCTTTTCGGCAACTCTGACAAAGCCAGCATCCTCTGTCTTGCCATTGATGGTGTAGTGATCATCATGAGCATTGGTATAGGTCATATTGCCGTCATGTCCATATCCCTTAGTGTGCGCAAATTCGTGCATAATGGTGTCTAAGGGTTGATGTTCATGTTCTTTTGTTAGAGTATCATAGGTTTTCCACATTCTAGCCCGTGAGGAGTCTATCATCCATGGTTGTAAGCCGAATGCGCTACCTCCACCCAAACCATAGAGAGCATAGTTCTTTTCATTGATCACCCCAAGGTCAAGGTGTGCCGCCTTACGGAAGGTATTCACTATCACAGAGGGATCGATTTTAGAGGCAAGGGCTTTTTCATCCTTAGAATCAAGTCTACCATCTTGTTTAGGAGATGTCCTATCTGAGAAATCAAAAGGGGCGTTCAAAATAGCCTCTTCAAATTCCTTTGAACTGAGCATGGAAGTGAGGTTTAAAAGTAAGCTAACATATTCACCCGCTAGTTTAGGGGTAGGAGGTTGCCAGTTGCTTGTTTCCTTTCCATCAGACCAATCCACAAAAGTCCCTGTAAGATTGACCTTGATGCGTTCAAGCGCATCCAAAACTCTATGAGTGATGGGATCAGATTGTGGGGAATCTTTGATAGAGAACGCAGCATGCGAATTATTTTCCACCCTAGCCATTTTTGGCAAAAGACCGACAGGGAGGGTTGTTTCTATGTGTGCGGGTAAAGATTCCAACATGCCAACCTTAACTTCCTTGCCATCGATCTTAGTGTAAAGATCCACATTGTGGAGCGTATAGGGCAAGAAATTTTGCAGAGTGAGATTCTTGCCATTCAAGGAAACTTTAACGGGGGATAGAGTGCTAAAGTCTCTCTTAGGATTTTTAATCACTTCGTCCTTAGCATTAAACATAGTCCCAGCATGCGCTTCAAGCTGTGCAGTGCTAATAAATGTTACATCCTGCCTTCTAGTCAACATCTCACTACTTTTTAGCATGCCCGTCATGAACCCCGCTTCTATAAAGAAACCGCTTCTAGGATCTGCCAAACACTCATTAAACCCTGCCAACATCAGGAAATAAAGTAACTTTTTCATGCCGCCCTTATAGCACAAATTTTTTTAATTTTTTTCAGAAGACTATAGGAAAAATAAGATGTGTTATTTAGTAGCAGTAACGCGTAGCACGGGCAGGTAAGCCTTAAAAGCTTCTAAAAGTTTCTTTTGCTTGCAAATCCAAAATTATGCTGAGTGTGTTAAAAAGTAACTATTTCCTACATAATAGCTAAAACCACCTGCCCACTATGTCTAAAAAGGGGTGGACTAACTGAGATTAATCTCAGCACAGGAACTAAATCCGCAAATTGACATACTCTCCATAGCTAAAAGCTAAGGGAACTTACGGCGTGAGTGGGCAAAACATCTAAAAACCCCGACTCTGCCATTCTAACTGGGCGACTATATCTAACAATTCCAAAAGCCAAAATTCTAAAAAGAAGCTACCCATATGCACTTTGGGGAGTTTAGGCATCACCCCCCCTTCTTCCTCTTCACATCCGCTTTGCAAAGCTTGAAAAGATAGCGCCCGATGTTGTCATAGGTGAGACACTCGTAAAAAGATCGTTAATGCCAAAAACCCGTGTTATGAATGCAAATTTAAAGAAAAAAAGGACCATTAAGCATTTCTATCAAGCATCTATTGGAAAGATTACGCTGAAGATATTGCAATTTCCCTGAGTGCTAATTTCTAAGTTAAGTTTGTATCGCATGCAAATGTTTTTGACCAAATCTAAACCAATTCCATAGCCTTTTTGTGCATGCGCGCCACGCGTGTAGCGCATACTGAGGTATTCTATGCTTTGGGGACTCAAAGCTTGCCCCGTGTTGCTAATGCTAAGATCATCTTGCAAGTGCACATGTATCGAGCCCTTAGGAGGGGTGTACTTAATAGCGTTCACCAAAAGATTGCTCACTAAAGTAACCATGTCTTCTTCTAGAGCTTTAAAAATTTTGGGTTGCAAGTTATGGGTGAGTTGGATTTGATAAAAACGAGCCATATCGCTAAAAGCACTAATTTGCTGGCTTACTAGGGTTTGCAAATCCAACAAGCTAGGCTCATCATGACGCAAATCCTGCATAAAAAGATAGGCTAATTGGTGGTGCAGGTAGAAAATACGCCGTGCGCTCACTAGAATCCCTAAGGCTTGAGGAGTATGGCGAGCCAAACTTTTAGCGCTCATTAATAACGCAGCAATAGGGGTGTTGAGCTCGTGGGCGATGTCCTTACTAAAGCGATCCAAGCGTACAACTTCATCATTAATGGGCTTTAAAAACAATCTAGCCAGCCAATATGCTATCAGACCCACGCACACGCATGCTCCTAGCAAAACAACTAAAATAGAGCGCCACAGAGGGGCAAAAAGATGAGGAGGTCTCGGGTGTTGTAAAATGAGTGTGATCACCCCTAGGTGCCCGAAAGTTTTGTTATCTACTAGATAAAACCCGTCATCTTTTTCTAAAAACAGAGGAAGATTTCCTGTTTTACCAAAAAACACAAAACTACTTCCTCCTAAGAACTCATGTTTGTACAGGACTTTGTTGTGTGCGTCTAATAACACGAAGGCCAAAGTGTTATGTTTGAGAGCAAGGCGTTCAAAGGGGTTGGGTGTGGCTTCCATATGCTCAAGTACGATATCTTGAGCTAGGTTGTTAGCCTGCAATTGCATATGCTGTTGGATACTTTGCAAAAGTGCGTTCTTTTCATAAATAAAAAACAAGAGTGCGATCACACCCATTAATAAAAAAGAAGAGCCCAAGTATAGCCCTAAAAAGCGCCGTAGCGACTGCCGTTGATATGCGTTGAGTTTCATGGACAAAAAGAATACCCTAATCCCTTGATATTTTGGATACTCTGCTTGCCTAAAATTTTGCGCAAATTCTTAATGTAGGTACGCAGCGTGGAATCATCTAGCCCGCTTTCATATGCCCACACATTGGCAATGATCTGCTCACTACTGAGTACTTGGCGAGGGTGTTGCAGAAAAAACTCTAATAATTGTCTTTCTCTTGAAGTGAGAAAAAAACGCTCTCCCTCCACACATAGTACTCCGTTGTCATAATACGCATGCGTATTGATAACGATCTTTTGTGCTACTAAAAGCCTCTCAATGCGTACTTGCAATTCTTCCAAATCAAAGGGTTTTTTGAGATAATCGCTTGCACCGATACTAAACGCCTTTCTCAAGGAAACAATATCGCTAAATACACTAATCACTACTACAGGGGTTTGAATCTTTAACTCACGCACCACTTGCAAGACTTCAAAATTCGCACTTCCGGGTAACTGTACATCCAGCACTAAGAGGTCAAAAGACTTTTGGGCTAAGATCTCCAACGCACTTGGAGTGTCGTAAGCCCCCACTACTCCATAACCAGCCTGTTCCAAGAAATCTTTAATAAGACTATGTAAGAGCACATCGTCTTCAAGTAAAAAAAGCTGTCTAGTCATGAGATACTTGTGCGGAGGTTGTGGAATAGAAAGGTTGCAAAGATTAACCCCATGTTGAGAACACCCTATAGCTTAAGATTGTAGTAGATCATGCCTACCAAATCTTTAAATTTTAATAAGCTGAATGAAAGCCCTTTTGGCTTCTCTCGACACCCTCCCCCTAA
>NZ_FZMF01000040.1 GCF_900197685.1 Helicobacter baculiformis
TGGCTACCGATGAGATGGAAGAGAATAAAATTTTGAGCTCCTAACTGAGGCTTGATCTTGGTGTGGAAAATATCTAAGAGTGTCTGATCGTAAGCTTTCCAAAAAACATTGGTCCACACTTGTGTTAGAAAACGATGGGATAAAAGGGTGTAAACATTGGTAAGAGAAGGTCTTTCTTGATTATCTAACCAAAAAGTCTTATAACCCGCTATTTTAAAAATATCGCCCAAATTCCTTTGTGTGTACCACGCACTCATGCGATTTTCTACATCGCTATAATTCAAAAGGGTTTGAAATACAGAAAGTGTATAGGCAAAGGCAGAGATCACATTATCAAAGACAAATAAATTTTGCGATCTCTCTCTCTCTCTCTACTAAGCTACTTAAAAAGGGCGTATTAGGTACAGGGTAACCATAGACTCCCATAAAGTTCTTAGAGGCGCTTTCGCCCACAATTAGTACCACATTGGGTACGCTATCAGCCTCCACATGCACATAGTCTTTAGGGTAAGGTCGTTTGAAATGATTAATAATGAGTTGGGTATGCGCATGTTCCTTAAGACTGACGTAGATCGCGCGCCCTTGTTTCAACATAGGCATGACATAAGTTGTGGTATCTCTCATGGCAACGAATGCGCCCTGCAAATTCCCATGTAAATAGATTGCTCTTGCCATATGTAAAGAAATGCCTAAAACAAGTGTGGCAATTAAAAAACTATGGGCTTTCTTGCTTAATTTGATTTCCAAGTGTACCTTGAGTAAGAAAAGCACACAAAAGATTATCAAGCCTAGCAAAAGGAAACCATGGGAAAGCACCATGCCAATCAAGAATTCATAGCTTTCTCTAAAATTAGTCGCCAAAATCGTATCTACCAATGCTTGAGTAAAATCCATGTTGAAGTAATAAGACACAAAGAAATCCGCAAAAGAAAACAAAAGACTTAGGCACAGCATCATATTTTTAAAAACTTTAACCAATATCTGTGCTTTAATACAACTGAGAAAACCATAGAACAAGTAAAAAAATAATAAACCATAAAAGGCAACTTTGCCAACATGTTGCAAAAAATGGGCAGTGCCATAAGCATCTAGGGCAAAACAACTTGCCATGATAGGGGCTAGCCACATAAGCAAGAATTTAGAATCTAAAAGCATCATTTGTCCTCACACTTCAAAGCGTTTATCATGCTCGTAGCTATGATCCATCATATGCGCTAGTTGCAAAATTTGGCATGAGCTTTCTAATAAGTCGACAATTTTAAGTAAGCCCTGCAATTCGCGATGATAAGCCACAATCCCGCACCCCTTGATAAAAATGTAAGATTGCGCGCTTTCTTGCAAGTAGTGTAAAATATCCGTTGGGGCGCGTCCTTGCCAGTCCTTGTAGCTCTTGGGGTCATAAATTTCTATTTTCTGTCCCAAGAGTGCACAGCCTAAATAATCTAGGGGGATTAAATGCGTGTGGGTGAGAGAATAGGCAATAGAGTAGGGGGGACGCGCATAGACGATAAAGCGTGCTTCACTGAAGGCTCGATAGATGCTTGCATGGATAGGCGTGTCGCTACTAGCTTCCTGCCAGCGATAATCAGGAGTGTCTTGAGAAACCATGAAAGAATCTACATCTAAGCTATCCAAAACCGCGTTGCGTTTGTTAATCACAAAGCGGCGTGCACTCACTCGCGCTGAGATAGATCCCTTAAAAATACTAAAAAAACCCTTTCTGAACATCGAAAGAGAGACCTTTTGCAATTGTCTCAAGAGCGAAGCATCGACTTCACGCACATAGACATTCATGACGATGCTTTAAAAGAAATCCATGCAAAATCGCCCGGATTAAGAGAAGAAGGAACTTTAACCTCTAGGGTAAGAGTGTGGGCATCTGTGGTAAGCACTTTGGCTAACAAGCCCTGTCTAGATTGCTTCAAGAGCGCTTCAAATGTGCTAACTTCGCAACGGTGCGCGCTCTGTTCAGTGCGTATAAGTACGACATGATCGGCAAGTGCATAGGTCTCGTGTAAATCATGGGTTACTAAAAGAGTAGTGAGTTTGAAATGCGTACTCAAGTTTTTGATCTCTTGTTGTAGTTTGGTGCGTGTGGGCATATCTAGCGCGCTCAAGGGCTCATCAAGCAAGAGTAATCCTTGTGGTGTTTTTAAAGCGCGCAAAAGCGCGCGTGCAAGGGCAACCCGTTGTTTCTGTCCCCCTGAAAGCGTGTGGATTGAGCGTTGCAACAACCCTTCAATGTCCATTAAAGCGACCACTTCTTTTAAGAGGTGGGGATCTGGATTGCCAAAGGTGATATTTTTTTGTACATTCAAGTGGGGAAAGAGCGCGCCATCTTGGAAGACAAAACCTAGAGGGCGTTGTTGGGCAGATAAGCAAAATTTACGCTGTGTATCCAACCATAACGCGCCTTTAAAGCGCAGAATACCCTGATCAGGAGTTTCTAGTCCGGCAATGAGGCGCAAAAGTGTGCTCTTACCCGCGCCCGAAGCGCCAAAGAGTACGCTAATTTTCTCAGAAGGCAAATCCATATGCGCCTCCAAAAAGAACGCACCCTGTGCGCCCATGAGTTGTTTTCTGAAAGCAAGTTCTAACACTTTTGGGGCTTGATGAGACTAGCGATCACCCCTGCTCCTAGCACTCCTAACACAACATAAAGGCTTGCCGTGGGTCCAATGTCTAACCCAAAACCAAAGAGATGTTTGCTCGCACCTAAAATCAGCTTAAGACTAATAAAGCCTAGCACGACAATCACGCTCTTTTCTAAGTAAACTAGATGCCCCTTGAGCACTTCCAAGACAAAATAAAGGCTTCTCAGTCCTAGAATTGCAAACATCATCGCGCTGTAGATGATTAAGGGCTCTTTACTCACGGCAATCACGGCAGGCACGCTATCAAAGGCAAACATCACATCGCTAAGCTCGATGATCGCTAAGCACAGAAATAAAGGCGTGGCAATGAGCTTAGCTTTAGCAAAGGCACTCTGATGATGTAGAGCGTTAGCCTCCTGCCCTTCCAAATTGCGCTCTAATTCGCTTAAACGCGTTTTATTGATGAAGAAGTCATGCCCTACGAGTTTAGGATAAACCGGGAAAAATTTGTATACAAGCTTATAAGCCAAGTGCTGGGAATAATCTTCCACTTTTTCTTCCTCCTCTTTAGCTTGATTTTTAAGCATGACTACACAGCTGTAACCTACCAAGATTCCAAAGAGAATTTCTACATAGGCAGAGAGATGTAAGAGACCACTTCCGATTAACACAAAGATCAATCTAAAGACAATCGCGCCCAAAATACCATAGTAAAGCACGCGGTGGCGGTACATTTCGGGCACATTAAACCATGCAAAAATTGCCATCATCACAAAGAGATTATCGACAGAAAGAGCCTTTTCAAGTACATAACCCGTTAAAAAGAGCAACATGCTCTCTTTGCCATCATGCCAAAGCAAATACAACGCAAAGAGTAAAGCCGTACCCACCCAAAAGAGCGACCACAATCCCGCACTTTTAAGCGTCACTGCTTTGTCTTCTTGGTGTGCCTTAAAATCAATCACTAGGGCGGCGATCATGAATACGATAAACACAAGAACATCTAAACCCATTTTAGGCCCCTTGTGCGTCTAAAAACGCCCCATCACTAAAGCTATTGGCGTGCACATTGCAAAAGGCATTTTTAAGGGAAGTGAAGAGAGTGGGGTTGTTGCGCTCCATTTCTTGCAAAAAATGCTTGGTAGCAGATCGGGCAATGGGGGGTTTATCTGAATCGGGCTGTTTGGCCGGGCAGTTGCAATCCGGGGCGGTTGGGATAGCTTGGGATTTGACAAAGTCGATCGTTTGTCTTTCTCGAATATGGATCAGTGGGCGAATCACAAACAACCCGTTTTCAGCTTTATAAATGGGGGGCATGCTACGCAAACTCCCATTGTAGGTAAAATTCATAAAAAAGCTCTCCACGGCATCATCGAGATGATGGGCTAGAGCGAGTTTATTATAGCCTTGTTCTAGCGCGTAATTATAGAGCACTCCACGGCGCATGCGCGAACAGAAACTACAATAAGAACTCTGTTCACGGCGTTTTTCGCGGATTGTTTGGGCAATGTTGGTGTGTAAAATTTCATGGGGGACATTTTGTTCTCTGCAGAGTTGGCTAAGCCATGCCAAATCTTCGTGGAGTCCATAATGCACCGTGGCCGCCTTGAACTCGAATTTAAAAGGGGCATGGGCTTGCATGCGCGCAAGCAGGCAAGAGAGCAGAATCGAATCCTTGCCCCCACTCAAACCCACTAAAACCCGATCGCCTTCGTTGATGAGGTTGTAAGTGGCG
Source organism: Helicobacter baculiformis (assembly GCF_900197685.1). Taxonomy (GTDB): domain Bacteria; phylum Campylobacterota; class Campylobacteria; order Campylobacterales; family Helicobacteraceae; genus Helicobacter; species Helicobacter baculiformis. Next base: position 4,330 of record NZ_FZMF01000040.1, read on the forward strand.
TTGGTGCGACCCACAACATTGAGAATCTTTTTACTAATCGTGTAGGGCATAGACTTCCTTTTAAGTAGAGTAAGATTTTCTAAATGACTTGGAATGTTCAATAATTTCTTCTTCGCTGAGCAAGGAAACATCGTATTTAACGATGATGGTATTTTGTGTTTCATTGACATACCATTCAATGACTCCAGGGATTTCTTCTAACGCGCCAAATTGCTCGCAATCAAAGGCATCTAAGGGGAAGTAAACATTCTGCTGCTTGTTTGGATTATTTAAGCAGAGCACCAAAATCCCCCAAAGTATGCAAACCCCCATTACAATAAAGGCAGATGTTTTAACTCCCAAATAGGTATACCCCATTCCCCCCAAGAGTCCGCCTATAAAAGAACCCGTATAGCCATAGGTTACAAACATGCCCAAAACTAACCCGCGTTGATGTGCCTTGGCGAGCTTGCTAGCTAAAGATTGCATGATGGGTTCTAGTGTGCCAAATCCAGTAAAAAAAACCATGATTCCTGCAATAAAAAGCCAACGCATAGGGGATTGGGGATTGTGATCGGCATAGGCTAAGCATGCATAAGCAACTAGAAAGAGGATCACACCTGTCAATAGCACGGCTTTCGCCTTACCAAATTTTTCAGCAATGATGGCTGCGGGGGCCATGCTTATCATGCCAAGAACTGCCCCTGCGGTATAAACTTTCCAAAGTGCACTCTTATCCATACTAAACTCATGCACAATCGCTAGAGGAATGAGTACAAAAATCAAGGTCATCAGACATTTTTCAAAAAAAGAACAGGCATTAATAATCAGAATGTCCTTATTTTCAAGCACAGCGCGTATGCTAGGCTTCTCTTTAAGAGTGTAGAGGATTTTGGGAGAATTGGGTACTTTAAACATTAGCCCCATAGCTGCTAGGCTCAAAAGCGCGGTGAGCAAAAATAGCCACTCCACCCCAAAAGCCATGCCTACGCTAGGACCTATGACCATCGCCGCTGTGAAGCTCATAAAAATCCCCGCTCCCATCAAAGCCATCGCGTGCGTGCGTTGCTCTTCAGCGACCTCATCAGCCACCATCGCACTTAAAACCCCTCCCATCGCCCCCATACCCTGTACAAATCTACCCACCACCAACCATACAACATCATGCGCAAAAAAGCATAGCAAAGAACCCAAAGTGAAGATGCCCAAACACGCGATCACCACCCCCTTACGACTATAGCGATCGCTGAGCATTCCTATGGGAGTTTGGAAGACAATTTGAGTAAAATACGCACCTCCCACCGCTAAGCCCATCATAAGTGCGCTTGCATGGAAGCTAGTTGCATATAAGGAAATAACGGGCAAGACAATAAAGAGCCCTAGAAAACGCAAGGAGGACACAAAGACTAAGGGCAAAATCTGTTTTAACATGCTACAAACCTTCAACAGCGAATCATGGTTTCCTGGATGGACTAAAGACCTGCTGGCACGCGTCTTTCTTATGTTCAAAGACACAAGCGCGTTGGAGTTGTTCGAAGGCTTTTGCGCGTTTTACTTGTGCGTCTTTATCTATTTGACGCATTTGGTAGCTATAGACTCCATAAAAAGCCACACCTGCTACCAGCATGAACAACAGATCGGTGCCTCTGATCTTAGGGCAGAACTTGCACGCCATGCAGTCTCTTTTTCGCTACTATAACATGTTTAAACTAGACTAAAGGAATGCTTTTGGATAAAATCTTTAAAATCATCACTGCCCCCCTAGATTTCATCACAAAATATTTTAAAAGTCTCGTGTTTTTAGGTGTGCTTGCCTTCTTTTTTTTAGGAGACAGACACGATATGCATTCTACTCCTAATCTAGCTACTCTCCATCTTTATGGACCTATTTTTGAAAGCGCAAGTTTCCAAGAACAGATTCAAACAATCTTGGAAGAACCCAGTATTAAGGGCGTGTTGCTCGTGATCGATTCGCCCGGAGGGAGCATTAGCGCAAGCGTGGAACTTAGCGATTTGATTGCAGAATTGAATAAGGAAATCCCAGTTGTGGCTTATGTGCGTGGGGTGATGGCTAGTGGGAGTTATTACGCAGGCATGATGGCGCATAAAGTCTATGCCAATCGGGGTGCGCTGATTGGCTCTATTGGAGTGATCTTTGAGGGTGCAGATGTGTCAGCATTAATGGATAAACTAGGAATCAAGACACAGGGGATTGCTAAGGGGCAATACAAAGAGGTGGGCACTTTTACGCGCGCTTGGACCTCCCAAGAAAAACAATACCTGAATAATCTCCTAGATGCACAATACCAAATGTTTGTGAATGATGTTGCGCGTGCGCGGCATTTGGACCCCAAGAGCGCACCTAGCTTTGCAGAGGGCAAGATCTTTAGCGCTCAACAGGCTTTAGATCTTAAACTTATCGATAAAATTGGCACTTACCAACAAGCGGTGTCGGAATTACAAACTCTAAGCGGTGTGAAAAAGCCTATTTGGTTTCAAAAAGACAAGTGGGAAATTTTTATGGATAAACTCTTAAAATCTACTAGTCAAGTTTTAATCCAAACTTTGGGTTACCAAATGCGCTAGATCGAACTCCGTCGGTGCTTGCTTGTTTGCCAAAACCATGTCCATTTGAGAAAAACGCCTCACAACTCGACACTTGGGGGATTTTACGGCGCGGGTGTTAAAGAGTGAGCGCGGACATAAATTTAATTGTATGTGAGTATAATCCCCTCCTTGAATTCTACTAAAGGTTAATGATGAATCCTTTGCGAGATCTTTTGCAACACTCTCAAAAGCGCTTGATTTTAGATGCGCGCGCCTATGCCCATAAAGTGCTCATGCAACACAAACCCTACCCATGGCATGACGCCACGCTCTATAGCAATTACATGAAACAAGTCGCCTCTTTGCTCAAAGCCGATGCGTTGGTTTTGCGTTTTGACAAGCTTTTAGAAGAAGAGTTGCAAAACAACTCCGCGCTAGTGGCTAAGATGGCAGAAAAGAGTCGCAGTACTTACGCTCTCAAGGTGTTTATGGCTGATGAAGAATTGCGCGCGATCACAAGCTCCTTAGTGAACACCGCCACCAACACCTTGCATGTGCACATCTTAACCCAACTCCCCTCCCCCTTAGCGCTCTTGAAGATGACGGCTAAGGCTGTGGGGGCGAGTCAGGATTTTGAAGACGAACACATTGAAAACGCCGGGGTGTATTATGCCGACTGGTTGCGCTCTTACAAGGATTCTAAAGTGTGTGGCTTGCTCTTTGATGCGCGCGCTTTTAGCCTCTCTGAAGAACTCTATCAACCCATTATCAACACGGCTAGCAGTTATGGTTGGATGGTGGGCTTTAGAGAGGAGCGCGCGCTGCACTTTTTAGGAGAGAGCGATTCTATCCCGGTCTTGGATTCGGATTTTTGGATCGACAAGAGTGATGGGGGGGCGTGCGCGGGGGGGGCGTGCGTGAATCGCGTCTTTTTTACTGAGATCCACAAGGACGCTGTGCCCGAAGTGGTGCTAGAGAAACTAGGGGCATTTGGGCACTGATCATTTAAAATTTGCCATTTCTGTCACGCTGTATTGAGTCACCTGAAAACCCGTTGGGTTTTTGGGCATGGGGGCGTAGTCGAATTTGGGGGGCGGTAAAAAAGCATAGCTCAAGGTAACATGGTAGCGTTTTTCATACACGAGTTGCCCATTATGGAAGAGTTTTGCGCTGATTTGCGCGCTTGCCATATCGCTTGTTTGGGCGCGCTTGAGAATGGCGATATTGATGATCTTGATGTCGCGCTCCATATTGCTGTCGGTGTAAATGCTGTTCTTAGAGGCGACCAAACTTTCAAAGATTTGCCACACTTTGTGGCTACTCTGCAAGCGCACCACCTCATAGCGTTCCTGATCGTCGATGTGGTTGATGGTTTCGCGATCGATAATGTAAGTGCCCACTAGCGAGCGCACTAGGGCTTCATTGCTAGAAATGCTCTCATCGGCGCGTTGGATAATGGCGTAATGCTTGTCCTGGTTGGCAAAATCTACAAAATGGTGTTGGGTTTCTTTGAGGGGGAGTAAAATGATGAGCGCGATAGTCAAACCCAAACTCAGCACACCCAGCAGGGCGACAAGTTTATAAGCGATTGCGGTGCGTTTGCGCTCCAATCTAAAGACGCTATTCAAGTCTAGATTTTGAATCACCAAACTCTCGATCTTGTGCTGCATGTCTTGCTCAAACAGGGCTTGTTGGCGTTCCATACGCGCCAAGAGTTCTTGAAAAAGCGCCTCTTGCAAAGGGTCTTTAAATCTCTCATCCATCATGTCTATTATAATTAATCGTGGCTTAATGCAGCACCCATTATAATTTTCTCAATGGATAGACGATGTGGCTTAAGATAGGGAACTTTTTACGCAGAAAAGCTTGGGATTTCTTGGCAGGTGCGCTACCAAAAGTCTATTCTATGGTAGAGGAGAATAATATTTTAGGTCTTTACGACTCACACTTTCTGCTCACCAAACAAGAACAGCTGGTAGGTATCTTGTACTTAGAGGGCATGAGCTTGAATGCGATGTCTAATAAAGACCTAGAGGGTTATTTTGAGAGCAAGCACAACGCCTTGAGTCAACTAGGCGATATTGTTCTGCGTATCTACACCCAGCGCCGTCAAGTTGTACTCAAGCAAAACTCCCATGTGCAAAACCCACATGCCCGCCACCTCATCCACAGCTTTGAGAGCAAATCCATTTATGAAAACGCGTACTACCTCATTTTAGAAACCACCACCCACCCCATCAAGGGCTTTTTTGAAAAGAAAAAACGAGAAATAACCGCTACAGATACCCTAGACGACCCCTATGCGCATAAAATCGCTTCTTTGCGCCATGCCATCGCCCAGCTAAGCTACGCCCTTCAAGATTTCAAGCCTTCATTGCTTGGCTCCACCCAAGTGTTAGAATTTTACGCCACGCTCATCAATGGGGTTTCCATCCCACTTCAACCCAGTTATGGTTATCTGAGCGATAGCTATATCGCCACCAATGTGCATTTTGACAAGGATTATTTTCTTCAAGAACGCCATGACACGCGCATTTACAACCGCATTCTAGGCATTAAAGCCTATGAGGGCAAAAATATCACCTCCGTTGCGCTCTCATCTTTGCTCCACCAGCCCAAAGAACTCGATATTGTCTTTTCGATCAAGCCTTTAAGCACCCAAGAAGCCCTAGCCTTTATTCAAGAGAAGATCCGCTTGAGTTTGACGCGATTGGTGCGCGCCGAATTAGAACGCTACCACGAACGCATCAAATCCAAACGGCTTTGTCTGCAACAATGCGCGTTGAATATTTGGCTCAAAAGCCCCAATCTGGATCGACTCAACCAACACACCCAAGAGGTGTTGAGCTTGTTAGCCAATGAACACTTAGTAGGGGTGGTAGAAACCCTAGGACTCAAACCCGCGTATTTTTCACTTTTCCCCGGGCGAATCCAGCTCAACCCCCGCTTGCGCTGCCAAAGCGCGCAGGCGTTAGCGTGTTTGGTCGTCTTTGAGCGCGCCAATCGGGGATTTAAGAGCAATTCTTGGGGGGATATGCCCTTGAGCGTGTTTAAAAATTTGGATCACTCCCCCTATCTGTTCAATTTTCATAATCAAGAAGTGCGCCATAAGGGGGTGGCAGCCCATAGCGTTGCTAAAGTCAATGGGCACACCATGATCATCGGGGCTACAGGAGCGGGTAAGACTACCCTTATGGGCTTTTTGATGATGAGCGCGCTCAAATACGATCATCTCAATATCTTGGCTTTAGATCGCGCCTATGGACTCTTTTCTTGCACCCATTATTTAGAGGGCGTGTACAATTCTGGGGCGCATTTCAAAATCAACCCCCTTTCTTTAGAACCTTCCCAAGAAAACCATGACTTCTTGCACTCTTTTTACGCGGCGATGTTGGGGGTGAGTGGGCAGGATGTACAAGAAAACAACGCCATCCATAAAGCCCTAGAAAGCCTCTATAGCGCCCTCTACCCCCAAACCTTTTGTTTGCAAGATTTCAAAGAGGCGCTCATCCACAGCCCCAAATTAAGCCTGAGTTTAGAGCCCTATCTCAACCACCCCCTATTCAATTCTCTAGAGGATAGTCTAGAATTTCACACCCCCCTAACCACCATCAACATGGACGCGATCACGCTCAACGCCAAGGATTTAGGACTTCTAGCCTATTACATTTTCTACAAGATTTTTCGCTCTGCTTTGCAAACCCAAAGAGGATTTTTACTCTTTGTGGACGAGTTCAAAAGTTACGCCCAAAATCCCATGCTCAATGATCATATCAACACCCTCATCACCCAAGCTAGAAAGGCTAATGGGGTGGTGGTGTTAGCCCTGCAAGATGTCCACCAACTCTACGATCTCAACCATGCTAAGAGTTTTGTCAACAACATGGGCACCTTGATTTTCTACCCCCAAAAACACATGGATAGCACGCGGCTGAGTACGCAACTGGGCATCCAACTTAGCCACATGGAGCAACATTTTTTAGAGAACACCCCCGTCCATGCCCACCAAGTACTCATCAAAAACATGAACGATGGCAGTTCTAATATTGTGGATATTAATTTGAACGCGCTAGGTCCTTATTTGCAAATTTTTAGCTCCAATGCCACCCATGCCCAGCACCTAGAAGCGCTCATGCGCGCCCACCCGCACACTTGGCGCGAACTCTTGATCAAGCCATCTTAGAAAGGACATCTGTGTTACTCACATTACAGCTAATTGTGCTCTTAGGGGCGATTTATTTGGGCGTGCGCTTAGGGGGTATGGGGATTGGCTTTGCAGGCGGGCTAGGGGTGGTGGTGTTGAGCCTGTTTTTGGGCATGCGCCCGGGCAATGTGCCCTGGGATGTGATTCTCATCATCATGGCTGTGATTGGGGCGATTTCAAGCATGCAATTAGCCGGCGGGCTGGATTATTTGGTGCATATCGCTGAGAGGATTTTACGGCGCAATCCCAAACATATCAATTATTTAGCCCCCTTAGTAACCTACACTTTAACCATTCTTGCAGGCACGGGGCACACCGCCTTTTCTGTCCTGCCCGTGATTGTAGAAGTGGCAAAGGGGCAAAATATCCGCCCCTCCCGCCCCCTCTCTCTAGCAGTGGTGGCTTCCCAAGTGGCCATCACGGCTAGCCCGGTTTCAGCCGCTGTGATCGCCATGAGTGGGTTTTTAGAACCTTTGGGGGTTTCTTACCCCACCTTGCTAGCCATCTGTATCCCCACCACACTTGGGGCATGTTTGATCAGCGCCTTTTTAGTGAGCGCATTTTTACCCAACCAACTCAGCAACACCCCCACCCCCACCCACCCCTCCCACACCCATAAAGAAATTAGCAAAACAGCCAAACTCTCCGTGTTGATCTTTGTGTTGGGGATTGTGGCGGTGGTGTTTTATGCGACAGCCATTTCTAAAAATGTGGCGTGGATCAAGCCGGTGATTTTGCCCCGCAACGATGCGATCATTGGCTTCATGCTCGCCATTGCCGCGCTCATCGTGATGGCATGCAAACTCAACGCCAACCAATTGGTGCACACCAGCACCTTTAAAGCGGGTTTGAGCGCGTGTGTGTGCGTGCTAGGCGTGGCGTGGCTGGGGGATACCTTTGTCAAAGGCTATATTGAGCCCATTAAAACCATCGCATCCACTTGGCTCACCCATTACCCCTTCTTGCTCGCCGTGGGGCTATTTTTTACCAGCATGTTGCTCTATTCTCAAGCTGCCACCACCAAAGCCCTCATCCCTAGCGTGATCATCGCCTTAGGGATCACCCCTGAACACACCCAGCATGTGTATATCGTGGTGGCTTCTTTTGCGGCGGTCTCTGCGCTCTTTGTACTGCCCACTTACCCCACCTTGCTAGGGGCGGTGCAAATGGACGACACGGGGAGTACACGCCTTGGCAAATACATTTTCGATCACGCCTTTTTCTTGCCCGGCTTGCTAGTCATTGGCTTTTCGGTGGCGTTAGGCTTTGGGCTTGCGCCGCTGCTCATTTAGGGTTGTTTAGGGGTGGGTTTAAAGAGGGATTCGAGCATGCTTAGCCCGCTTTTGGCTGGGGTGTCTTGAGGGGCTTGAGGGGCTTGCAACACATCAAAATCAATATCATAGCCGATAAGCATGCACGCCAAGCGCACATTCACCCCGCTTTTGCCAATGGCTTTACTCTTTTGATCCCCATGCAGGGTAACCAAAGCGTTTTTTTGTACCTTGTCTTCTAAGGGGGTTTGACTCAATTCGATCTTGATGATTTGGGCGGGGGATAGGGCGTTGGCGATGTAAATTTCTGGGACTTCATTGTAATGCACGCAGTCAATGCTTTCATTACAGAGTTCTTTACTGATGGCGTTGATACGCGTCCCCCTAACCCCTACAGTCGCGCCGATGGGGTCAATATGGGCATTGTGCGAGCGCAGAGCGAGTTTAGCGCGATCGCCTGGAATGCGCGCAATCCCCATGATCTCAATCTCTTTATCGGCGATCTCGGGGACTTCTAAATGCAACAAGGCTTCTAAAAATTTGGGCGTGGTTCTAGAGAGCTCTAAAATCAAACCCTGTTTGCTAAAGCGCACATTTTTTAAAATCGCGCGCAGCGTGTCGCCCACTTTAAAACTCTCGCCCTTGATGCGGTTGCGCAGGGCTAACACGGCTTGCACACCCTCGATCTCCACAAAGGTGTTTTGGTGCTTATCCACATCTAAAACCACCCCCCGTACAATGGTGTTGAGCATGCCCTTGTACTTTTGGAAGTACTGATCTTCTAGACTCCTTTGGATATTGTATTCCAAATCCTTAAAGAGCGCGTTCACCGCGCCCCGTTTCATGTCTTTCAAACTGATCTCATAATGCACTAAGTCGTTGGGCTTTAAAGAGGGGTCATCTTGCAAGGCTTTGCTCAAGGGGAGCGTGTTGGTGGGGTCTTGCTCTAATTTGGGATCGTCATCGGCGCACACCTCCACCACATGCAATAGGGTAAAGTCCTTATTGCTATCATCAATCATAAAATTTGCCTGCGCGTCTAGGGTGTTTTTAGCCACTTTCAAAATGCTATTTTTCACAACTTCTTTGACCATTTCTAAACTCAAGCCCTTTTCGTAGGCAATCAGCTCTACAATGTCTAAGATTTTTTCCATGCATTTCCTTAAAGTATGAGGGTAATTACAAGAGAGAGGCTCTAGTATAGCAGAATTAGGACTAATGCTCACTTCAAGGTCTCGTGAGCCTCTTAATATCGGAGGTCAGTATTTTCCTATAGCTAATATTACCTATGAGTCTTCAGGGTTTAAATGAGCTTGCGTTCTTTGAGAACACGCAAGAAATCTAAAACTGTCTCCCTTTTAATCACCCATGCCTTTTTTTGATTGGCACTAAGCATGCCCATAAATGCCCCACTGGCACTAAAAAGAGGACGACCATAGGGCGCATCTTGCACTAAAGCACGGCTTGAAAGGGCACGCAAGTTTTGGACTTCAAAGGCATTTTTGGAACTCACTTGAGGATAATAGAGAACTGGCGCATCCGGTACACCCTTCTGAGTTAAAAGATCTTGTCCATACTTTTTGTAGATACGCGCATGATAATAACTTTCAGGTCTATTTTGGCAAAAATCATTGGTAAAAACATGGGTGGCAAGTAGTGAAAGCCCACGATTACGATCGATAGCTTTAACATGCAGCTTGGCTACACAAATAAGCATGGGGGCGCTGTCATCTTGCATTTTAGCCATGATAACTTGGGCGTACAGCCCATTGTCAAAAACAAGACTTGAAGCGGTCAAATAATGTCCATTTTGAAGCAAGAGACCATAGCCCTGTTTATAATGCCCATCGCCAAAGTAGGCGGTCAAAAACACACTACTATAAATCCAACGATGGGGCGCACCGGCCCTTTTAGTAGGCTTTGGATTTGTGCTGTGTCTTGGAAGCGTAGTCTGTTTTTTCTTTGGATGTGCGTGGGCTGCAGGCTTTTTAGCACGATGAATTAAAGAAGTGTTGAGCGCTTCTTCAGCTTGCAAAACACCCACAGCCAGCCACAACGCCACAAAAACCAACCTCAGCGCCTGCATACACACCCCATGCTGATAAATTAAGTTGAAATCGGTAAAATGCTTCAATCTTTTAATCCAAGGAAACTTTTATGAAAACATTAAAGACTTACGCGATTGACCCTGAAGTGCTTGCCACCTACAATTACGCCACGATACAGACCAATAAAGGCACGATTAAGATTCATTTGTTTGGTGCTGAAGCGCCCCAAGCCGTTAGTAATTTTGCTACCTTAGCTCAAGAAGGTTTTTACAATGGCTTAAGCTTTCATCGTGTGATTGCTGGTTTTGTAGCACAGGGAGGATGCCCTTTAGGTACGGGTACGGGCGGACCCGGCTATTGTATCAAATGCGAGGTACAGGACAACCCTCATAAACACAAAAGGGGTGCGCTGAGCATGGCGCATGCCGGCAGAGATACGGGGGGGAGTCAATTTTTTCTCTGTTTTGCACCCCAGCCCCATTTAGATGGAGAGCACACCGTTTTTGGGCAAATTGAGGATACAGATAGTCTTAAAGTACTCGATTCTCTCAAGCAGGGCGATGTGATGGAAAGCATTCAAATTTCAGACAATTAGGATTCTTGTCCAGTGCTGATTTTAGCCCGAAAGTTAGGTGAGGGAGTGGTCATTGGGGAGGATATTCATATCAAAATCGTTTCGATTGATAAAGGAAGTGTCAAGCTGGGTTTTCAGGCCCCGGCGCACACCTTAATTTTGCGTTCAGAGCTTAAAGAGGCTATTGCTACAGAGAATAAGCGCGCTTCAGAAAGTGTAAATGATGAAGTGCTTGTTAATATGGGGAAGACTATTCAACTAGGCAAACTGAAGTGAATCCCTTCAGTTTTGAGGTTTGTCCAAAGGTTAATATTTTCCTTAAAATTGTGGGTTATGAACAGGGCTATCACCTTTTAGTTTCTAGGCTCATTTTGGTCAAAAATAGCTTTAAGGATTACATACATGTGAAACGCGCGCGCGTGCTTAGCATTAAGGGCAATTTTGATTGCGCTATGCTAAATAACACGATTTTTAAAGCCTTGCAAGCTTTAAAATTTCATTTGGAATGCAAGGGAGGAGTACAAGCTGCATTACTGCAACTTTTGGGTGGTTTAGAGATAGAGGTAGAAAAAAACATTCCTGCTCAAGCAGGATTTGGGGGTGGCAGTGCTGATGCAGGAGTATTTTTAAGAGAGCTCAACACACACTTAAATTTAGGGCTAAGTCTAGAAGAACTCTACAAGATTGGAAGCAGGGTGGGGAGCGATGTGAATTTTTTTATTTCGGGGCTAGCGAGCGCGCATGTAAGCCATTTTGGCGAAGTGGTAAAACCTTTTGAGGATACCCCTCTAGAGTTAGAGCTACTAGCCCCTCAAATCGCCTGTGAAACCCAAGCGGTTTACCGCGCCTTTAGTCAAACACAGCCCATCTCTTTTGATCTGGATACGCTCAAACATACTCACAGCAAGACTCTTTTACAGACACATTCCCGATTTGCACTCAACGATCTCTTGCAACCTGCGCTCAAAATAATCCATCCCTTAAGGGAGCTAGAAGAACGCCTAGCGCCACATTGGTTTTTTAGTGGGAGTGGGAGTGGCTTTTTCGCACCCAAAGAGGGCAGAGCATGAAGGAAATCGCCAAGAATAAGAAGGCTTTTTTTGACTATGAAATTTTAGAGAGTCTAGAAGCAGGCATTGTTTTGCTGGGCTCTGAGGTTAAAGCAATCCGTGCAGGGAGGGTCAATCTAAAGGATAACTTTGTTAGGATTATACGGGGTGAGGCTTTTTTATTTGGTGTGCATATCGCTCATCTTGAAACGGCTTATATGCATTACAAGCCTGATGAGATGCGGGTGCGTAAGTTGCTTTTACATAAAAAACAACTTACCAAGTGGGCGCAGGAGGTTGGGCAGCAGCGCTTGAGTATTGTGGGCTTGAAACTCTATTTTAACCACAAAAATAAAGCTAAGCTTCAGGTTGCGTTAGTTAAAGGGAAAAAACTTTATGACAAAAGAGAAAGCATGAAGAAGAAAGCGTTGGAAATGGATGCAAAGATGGCACTCAAAAATCATTCTAAGGGGTCTTGATGAAGGACATGATGATGAAGGACATGATAGATTATGGGATTTTAGGATTTTTAGCATTTTTATCCGTGATCGTGATTGCTATTGGGATCGAACGGGTGTGGTTTTATGCCACTGTGCGCGTAGATGACTACAACGACAAACGCAAATTAGAATTAGATCTGCATCGTCGTTTAACTTTAGTGGCTACTATCGGTTCGAACGCTCCCTACATCGGTCTTTTAGGTACGGTTACAGGGATTATGATCACTTTTATCGAGCTAGGACACACAAGTTCTGTGGATACCAAAGCCATCATGGAAGGTTTGGCGCTTGCGCTTAAAGCTACGGGCATGGGCTTGGTTGTGGCGATCCCTTCTGTAGTAATTTACAACATGTTGGTGCGCAAGAGTGAGATAATCGCTACAAAATGGGATATTTACCACAATCCTGTCGGGGAAGCCGACCTTTATAACCGCCTAGATGTCGACTGATCAGGGAATCTGATGAAAAAAATAGACTCTATGAATGTGGTGCCTTTCATTGATATTATGCTCGTGCTTTTGGTGATCGTGCTAACCACCGCTTCTTTTGTCTCAACCTCTAAACTACCCATCAATATTCCTAAGGTAGATCAGAGCTCTGATAAAGCTCAGGATGTACTCAATAAAAAACAAGTGAACATTGCTATCTCTCGCAAGGGCGAGTTTTACTTAGATAAAAAGAAGGTAAGTTTTGAGACACTTAAACAGGCTGTGAAGAAGTATGCCAAAGACACACCCATTATTTTACAGGGCGATAAACATAGCAATTTAGATAGTTTTGTCAAGGTTGTCGATCTCTTGCAGACTAATAATCTTAACGAACTCTACATTTTGGTAGAAGATAAGAACCAAAACCCTTAGCTTTATATGCTTTAGATAGTTTTTAGGCAACATGGGCTAGAATGGAGCTTTTGAAATTTTAAAGGAAGCAGATGAAACGCACTTACCAACCCCATAACACGCCCCGTAAACGCACACATGGTTTTCTTGTACGCATGAAAACCAAAAACGGGCGTAAGGTCATCAATGCTAGAAGGGCAAAGGGCAGAAAACAACTCGCTGTTTAACGGTGCAATCCTTAAAGACTACGCGCCAGTTTAGCTATGTTTATAAAAAGGGTGTTAAGAGGCACCATGAGTTTTTCGTGCTCTATTGCCTTCCCTTAGAACATTTGCACAGAGAGTTTCTGGGGGCGCATGCATCTTTGTTGGGTTTGAGTGTGTCTAAAAAAGTGGGTAATGCCGTACGAAGAAACTTGATCAAGCGACGCGTGCGCTCTATTTTCCAGCATGTCCCTCTCCAGTGCCCTCAAGCCATTGTGTTTGTTGCTAAAGCAGGGGTAGGGCAACTGGATTATGCCACTTTGCGCACGCATATTTTGCAGTGCTTGGCGCAGAAAAAACGCATCCGCACTAAAGTTCCCAAATGAACGCGCTCAAGATTTTTTGCATGGCTTTTCTTGCTCTTTATAGAGTATTCTCCTCTCTTAAAGCGCCTTGTTGTCGTTTTTACCCTAGTTGCTCAACCTATGCACTTTGGCTCTTACCGCATGAGCGCTTGGATAGAGCCCTGTTGAAAATTGCGTGTCGTATTTTGGCTTGCAATCCCTATTCTCAAGGGGGGATCAATTATCCCACTAGCTCCAAGCCCCTGCGCCCAAAATTTAGCGCCCCCATCGCGCTTATTTACCTTTTAATCCCCATGCATTCTGATAGTCTCACCCCTTACTATATTCTCAAGGTTTCTAGTGAAAGAAAATAATCTTCGTCTGATTTTGGCTGTTGCGCTTTCATTTTTGTTTCTGACCATTTATAGTTATTTTCAAACCCCTACCCCCAAAACTCAAACCCCCCAAGCCATGAGCAATGCTTCTAATGTGCCTCAAATTGCTAATAGCAACACCGCCCCCACTCCCCCCCAAACCTCTTTAGAGAACACACCTATTATTGCGCGCGTGCATGCCACAGCGATGGAAATAGAAATCGATCATCTTGGGCGTATTGCCCAAATGTATCTTAAGGATAAAAAGTTCACCACTCATAGAGATGAAGGCTTTTTAGATCATGTTAAAAGATTGATGGGGCTTAACAAAGAACCTTTGGAACCCTTAAGTAAACTTCCGCTACTAGGCGTTGATGCGCTCAAACCCTTAGAACTTAGGTTCGTGGATACCCAAATCAACCAAGAAGCTTTTCACAAACCTTATAGCGCTTCCGTGAGTGATCTTGATTTGGAACAGGGCACACAAACCTTGACCCTCACACAAGAACTCTCTAGGGTGGTGGTAAAGAAAATTTTAACTTTCCATACTAACCTAAGCTACGATCTCAAACTAGAGATCACTCCCAAAGAACAAGGCGTTAATATGGACTACATTCTCTCTAATGGGAGTCGTCCGGTGGCCGATGCTGATGGATACGCCTTTCATGGGGTTTTGTTGGGCACTCAGGAGAATAAGATTGAAAAGATAGAAGATGGGGATATTAAAGAGGCTAAATCTTTCAAGCATATCGCCTTTGTTGCCAGTGTAGATCGTTACTATACTTCTTTGTTTTTTTCTAAAACGCCTATAGAGGCTATTGTAGACAGCCAAGCGGGCACAAAAAACCCCCTACCCTTCGTCTCTCTTAAGGGCAATGCAGTATTGCATGGTTACATTGGTCCCAAAGATCACCGCCACTTAGAAACTATCGCACCCATGCTCACTGATGTGATTGAATATGGCATGATCACCTTTTTTGCCCGCCCTGTATTTTTGCTTTTGGATTATTTGCACACTTACACACATAATTGGGGTTGGGCAATCATTTTATTAACCTTGATTGTGCGCATCATTCTTTACCCACTTAGTTACAAGGGCATGGTGAGCATGCAAAAGATTAAAGATCTGACTCCAAAAATGAAAGAGTTGCAAGAGAAATACAAAAACGATCCGCAGAAACTGCAAATGCACATGATGCAACTTTATAAAAAGCACGGCGCTAACCCTCTTGGGGGGTGCTTGCCCCTGCTTTTGCAAATCCCTGTTTTCTTTGCAATTTATCGTGTGCTTTATAATGCGGTGGAGCTCAAAAGTGCGGGTTGGATGTTTTGGATTCACGACCTCTCCTTAATGGATCCCTATTTCATTTTACCCCTTTTGATGGGAATTTCCATGTATGTCCAACAGGTCATCACTCCCAACACCATTACCGATCCCACTCAAGCTAAGATATTTAAACTCTTACCCTTATTTTTTACTCTTTTTCTCATCACTTTTCCTGCTGGGTTAGTGCTTTATTGGACTGTGAATAACATTTTTTCCATTGTGCAACAATGGCTCATTAACCAAGTGTTAGAACAAAAAAAGCTTAAAGAGATTCAAGAACACAAATCTACACACAAGAGCTAAGCATGAGGACTATTGTCGCTAGTAGTTTGGAAGAAGCCCTCTTTAAAGCGGCTACAGAGTTGGGTTGCTCAGTTTCAGATTTACAATACAATGTTATTCAAGTACCCTCTAGGGGTTTTTTAGGCTTTGGCAAAAAACAAGCCATCATTGAAGTTTGCTGCAAAGAAAAACCCAAGTCCGCTCCGCCCTCTCCTCTACCTTCCAAAGCGGACACCGTTCCACATGCTAAGATTATGGAAATCCAACAAGAAATCTGCGCACTACTAGCACACATTCCTTACCAAATTGACTCTATTCAGGTAGAACTCTACAATCCCCAAACTTTGCTTATTGAAATCAAAGGAGAAGATTGTGCCCTACTTATTGGGGAAAAGGGATATCGCTATAACGCCCTTTCTTATTTGCTTTTTAGTTGGATTCACCCCAAATATGGCTACAATATCCGCCTAGAAGTGGCAAATTTTTTAAAAGAGCAGGAAGAAATGATTGAGCATTATTTGCAAAGTGTGATCATGATGGTGCACGAAGTGGGCAAAGCCAAAACTAAACCCCTTGATGGTTTGTTGCTCCATATCGCTCTTAAGCGTCTGCGTGAAACTTTCCCCAACAAACATGTAACCTGCCAAAGTAAAGCCAATAACCAACGCTATATCGTGGTGAATGATTTCCACAAGCCCTAACCCTAGCACTATTGTTGCTATCGCCACCCCTCCGGGATTGGGCGCAATTGCTATCGTTAAGATGAGCGGACCAAAAAGTTTGGAAATTTTACAAGCTCTTTCCAAAAGGGCGCACTTTACCCCTAGACATGCCACCTTGATTTCCGTTTATGATGCACAGAACGCACTCTTAGATGAATGCTTAGCCCTCTATTTCAAAGCCCCATATAGTTACACTGCAGAAGATGTAGTAGAGATCCAATGCCATGGAGGGCTGGTAGTAACGCGTTTGATTTTAGAGGCATGCCTAGCGCAGGGGGCAATCTTGGCACAAAATGGCGCGTTTACGAAGCGTGCTTTTTTAAATGGAAGACTAGATATGTCTCAAGTAGACGCGCTAGCTAGAATCCTAGAGGCTAAGAATGCCAATTATGCTAAAACGATGGCGAGGCAACTTAAAGGCGCATTGAAAGACTTCGTACATATGATCCGCCACGCTCTGCTAGAATTATTGGCTAGTAGTGAAGTGTTAATTGATTATGCAGAAGAAGATCTGCCTTTGGATTTAAACACTAGTATGCAAACCAAATTGCAACAGACTCTCAACAAACTTCAAAGCACTTTGAGCATTTCGCAATCCAAAGCCGCACATTTGGAAGGCTACCGCTTAAGCATTGTGGGTAAACCTAATGTGGGTAAAAGTTCGTTTTTAAACGCCTTGCTCTTGGAAGAACGCGCTTTGGTAAGCGAAATAGCAGGCACAACTAGAGACACGATAGAAGAAGTGATTAACTTGCATGGAAGCTCTCTAAGAATTATTGACACGGCAGGCATTCGTCCATCTGAAGACAAAATAGAAAGCTTGGGAATTGCTAAAAGCCTTCAAAGCATGCAGGAGAGTGATATTATTGTCATCCTCTTTGATCTCTCTAGACCTCTAGATGATCAAGATAAGTATATCCTGGAATTGCTCCAAGCCCAAAGTCATAAAAACCTATGTCTTATTTTTAACAAAAACGATTGTCCCTTTCAGTTAGATACCCAAGCGATTTTAGACGCTCTACCCTCTTTACGCTTACCTCCCCTGTTTTTAAACACCAAAGAGCCCTGCCTACCTCTTTTAAAAGAGGCGCTCAAGCCTTTATTTGAAGAGGACAACTTCAATGATGATGTTATTCTGGCCTCTTTGAATCAACAGGAAGCTCTAGAACGGACCATCGCCCATTTACAAGAAGCCACGCGCACTTTAGAAGACTCAGAGTTAGAGCTCTTTTCTTACCATCTTAAAGATGCTTTAGAGAGTATTGCTACCATCACTAAACCTTACCAAACTGAGGAAATGTTGGACGCGCTGTTTTCTCAATTCTGCTTGGGCAAATGATTAAAATATCCAGCCATAGTTAAAAAAGACATTGAAATGGCGCACTCCATCATCAAGTACGACACTACCTGTAAGATTCTTCGTGTCAATTTTGAATTTCAAGGGATTTTGAATCAAAGGAATAGACACACCTAAACTATATTTAGAGTGCTTAAAGCGATAATTGAAGCCACCAACAGCGTCGATATTCCATGCATTCTTATCAATAGAGTTTAACAAGTAAACATTCCAAATTCCTCGCACCCCCACAAAACTCCCAAAGGCGCTTTTGAAAGTTTTTTTGGTAATTTTAGTGCGCCTATTTTTCTTTTTAGTGTAAGCATAATAGGTCTTATAAGTAGTCTTGAAATCTATTAGTAAGTCTGTGCCTATGCCTAACCCTACTTGCGAAATCGTTTTAATATAACCCAGTCGTTTAGAAAAGTTATATTTGAGCATGCCGTAGTAGGCGAGTCCAACTACATCATTAAAGTATTGTTGGTAGCCACTTTTAACATTCGCCCCCACCATCGCATCTGTACTTACACCACTAGAAGGCAACGAATTGGAAAGCGCTTGGATAAAGCTAGAGTTGTAGATAGGGTTGGGCACATGGGCGATTTGATTGTAATTAATGGGGAGTTGATTTTTCTCACCTAATTCTTTCCATACCTTGACACCTAATTCTACTAAGCCCGTTCCATTTTTCCCATAAGTCATGTTGCCCTCATGTCCATAGCCCTTCGTGTGTCCAAATTCATGCAGGATCACTTCTAGGGGCCAACTTGAACCGGTTTGATAATGAGTCCATATGGACGCACTCTTGGGGTTGATTAAATAGGGTTGGACTCCAAAAATATTGGGGCTCGCCAATCCATCAATACTTTGTTTACCTGCTATAGGGCTCAAGATAGCGAGTCCAAAACTCGCGCTAGATCGATAAGTCTTAAGCACTTCTTGTTTGGGGATAATGGGTTGTCCACTCTGTGTATTATAAAAATTAAAGGGTGCATTTAAAACGGCGTTGGCGAAGTCCTGCGAACTAAGCAAGGCAGTGAGGTTAAACATAATATCAGTAAGTTCTTCAGCTTGTTGTGGAGTGGGGGTAAGCCATTTTTCATCCGGAGCTTTATCAAAATGCAAGGTTAAATCAACCTTGATTTGACTCAACGCGTCCAAAACCTGCGTGGTTGTGTTGTCAGAAGCACTAGTAGATTTGATAAAAAAACTGGAGTTGGTGGGAGCATTGGCTAAGGCGGGTAAGAGATCAGGATTGACATAAGTTTGGGTAAACTTAGGCAAGGATTGCACACTGCCTATTCTTACTTGCTTGCCCTGCGGTGTTTTCATGTAAAGATCAATATGACTCAAGGTGTAGGGTAAAAAATTCTTGATTTCTAAACCTTTACTGCTCAAAGTGATTTTCACTGGTGCAGTGGTGCTAAAACGCATGGAAGGGTCAGTTATATCGGCTGTGCTAAATAAGGGCTTGGCATTTTGCATGATCTCTTGGGGGCATAAAATGGAAAGTGCACATGAGGGCTTTTGATGGATATTTTCTATACTTTTTAGCATGCCCGTCATCAGCCCACCTTCAATAAAAAACCCATCTTTAGGATGTGCTACGCACGCCTGCCAACCCATAAATATCAATAAATAACAATATTTATGCATACGCCTCCCCATCAAATTAGAACTTATAATTAGCTCACCTTAGGGTGTGCCTAATTCGGGAAAACCATAGGCATTGAGTTTAAAATTAAGGGTGTTAGAGCGCGCTATTGTATGACTCATTAAAGCCGTATTCATAGCCATTGTTTCGTTTAAAAAGTGCAATTGGCGTGTGAGTTCGAGTAATAATTCCAGTTGTAGGGCTTGGGCTTGTTGGCGATACTGACTATAGGCGCGTGCCTGCGCATTTGAGTCCTTGGCTCCTTGAAGCTGAGTTTTTAATGTATTATTTAGCGCGTACAAACGCGTTTGAAGTGTTGCTGGAGCTAGAAATTGGCGTATTTGTTCTGTGCGCTTGGTCAAAGTGGCTAGGATGGCCTGCGTGTGCTTAGATTGGGCGTTCTCTGATTCTAGACGTGCTTGGGTATAGCCTTGCTGGAGAGTGTGGTAACGCTTAAAATCTCCATCTAGAAGAGCGGTTTGCATCTCTTGGACTTGCGTGCGATGGGTGTGGCGTGTACGCGTCTTTAAGCTATATTCACATAATAATGTGGCTAAAACACTGCCATCAAGCATGGCATGGTCAGGATTTTCTTGCAAGGTATTCAGGAAAGCTTGGGCTTCTTGAGCCTCTTGACTAGAATGCTGTACAATCACCCCCCGTTCAAAATCCAGCCATGGGCACTGACTTTCTAAACGCATGCGTTTGTGTTGCACTAGCGTACGATAACGCTTTGTGAGGGTATTTAAATGAGCTTGGTATTTTTGCAATTGCGCAATTTGATCATGTAAACTTGCGAGCATTGAATCTCGGGGCGGCAGAGTGCGCGCATGGGTAAATTCCTCTGCACGCTCTAATAGACCTTGTAACTGGTTGAGCTTAGCTAGTTTGGCTTGGGCATGGGTGATGAGTTGCCCATAAAGCTGTAGACTCTCTTGCAATTTGGCAATCATGGTACTCTCATTGGCGTTAGAGGTAGCTAATTTAGCATTGGCTTGGGTATCTAGAGTGATCACAGCTGCCGCTTGAAGCCACGCCACGCTTAGGAACAAGACCCATCGCATGTAAAGCCTCTAAATAAAGCCCCCATGTCGACTCCATGGAGACTATAGTGGGCGTATTTTTCAAAGATTTTTTCTGCTCCTTGTACCAAAACATCGCTACGCACGCCATGGGCAATGGACATCTTAGCCTCTATAAAAGCACTGAGCTGATCACAGACCTTTAAAAGTGTGCCACACACACTTTGGTAGATATTGTGATTATAATCTTTCCATAATGCTTCCAAAGAAACAATGTTAACCCTTTTTGTATGCGGGTCTAAGTAACGGTTAGCAAATTCATCTTGGGTAAAGTAAAGTAGATCCTGCCTAAAATCCGAGCTCACATAACGCAAGAGTTTTTCCTCCATCGCGCGCGCCTCTAAATCTTTGAGATATGAGTCTAAACCCTTTACTCCATGCTTGATGGGTGAGATAATGTCGCGTGTCAAAATCTCAGGCAAGTCGTGAAAGAGTCCGCCCAAAAAGTGATTGATACGCATGCGATCGCTTGCTCTTACATCAAAACTCAATAGAAAAGCACATAGGGCAACATAAAGAGCATGCCCTAATACACTTGTGGAAGGCACTCTTGGGGTTTGGCTCCAACGCTTTTGGAAGCGTAATTGTGCAAACATAGAGGTAAGTAAATTGAGATGGGGTACTTGACTTAAGTGGCTTCCATCTTGCAACAGAGCGCTATCTAGACTATCTTTGATTTCTTGCACTCCATACATTTTGGGATTAAAGTCATAAATAAGATTAAATTCCCATGCTGAAACATAGTTATGCGCTGCGCGTAAAAGTTGGTATTCTAGCTCGTTAGGGGGGTAGCACAGATAAGTATGCAGATCTGCAAAAAGCGTGTAACCTCTTAGCTCTTCTTGTACTTCTGCCACCACATAGTCTGCCAGTGCATGACGGTGTTCTTTTAGGAGTTCGTAATAGATGGGAGGTTTGATATCAGTGAGCACCACACGGCTTAAAAATTCAAAGAAAAAGTAGGTGATAAGGCGATGATAATCGATATTGGCTGTGTGCTTGGCAAGCAAGACTACCACCATCGCCTTATGCGCCTGCTTGTCTAGCTCGCTAAACTCCACAGGGCAGGCTTGATCATTCCAGCGCCGAATCGACGCTGCTATAAAAAGACGCTTTAAAAGCTTTGTGGTAAGTTTGGGAGAGATCAAAGGTATTTGGGCACGGATTGAGTCAAGAGTTCCTCGAGCTTCTTATCCGCAGTGGGCTCACCAATAGCGCTAAACTTCCATTCTTGATTATGTTTGTAAAGCTTGCCCAAGATCATCGCCTCCTTGCTTGCGAAGGTGGCATCTTTAGCCACATTGTAAGTAGCAAAAACATTCTGTACCCGATCAGGCATGCCCTCGTAAAGACGGATACTTGCAAAGGGAATCTTATCAAAATCGAGATGTGTATACGAGTTGAGCACAAAGACCAGTTGTTCCACCACTGGGTCTAAACTATCTAGTGCGATGCTGATCACTTCGTTATCCAGCCCATCATCACCCCCCACATCTCCCGTGCGATCATCACCACTATGTTTAATACCTGGGGCACTCTGTTTACCAAAATAGACACAATCCAACAGACGCTTTTGCGCGTCGAAGAGCGCTACACTTAAATCTAAATCTACGGCTTCTGTCTTGGTGTTGCCAAAAAAACCTTTTTTGCTGATTGCGCCCCAGTTCGCCCCCACACAAAAGACTTTCAGCGCGTTCCCATCTTCCTTTTTAAGAGAGATCTTCTGCCCCTTAACTAGATTAACTGCCATCCCTAAACTTCCACACCAAATTGTTTACAAAAGCCTGCCAAGCCTTCTTTAAAGCCCGTACCCACAGCGGCAAACTTCCACTCATTACCTTCGCCTCTGTAAACCCTGCCAAAGTTTAAGGCGGTTTCGACAGAAAAATCTTCCTCTAAGTCATAGCGCACAATTTCCTGCCCATCATTTTCATCAACCACGCGCACAAACGCCTTGCGTACCATGCCAAAATTTTGTTTGCGCATATCAGCTTCGTGGATTGTAACTACAACATGAATTTCGGTAACATCGCTAGATACTTTGGCTAGATCGATCTTAATCACCTCGTCATCACCCTCGCCCTCGCCAGTCCTATTATCTCCTGTGTGTACCACAGAGCCGTCTTTACTGGTAAGATTGTTATAAAACACGAAATTTTTCTCATCATTGACTTTATCAGATGAATCGGTCAGAAACACAGACGCATCTAAGTCAAAAGCACTCCCCGTATCACTTACATTAACATCCCAGCCCAATCCCACTAAAATTTTAGAAAGTCCGGGTTTTTCTTTACTTAAAGAAACGCGTCCGCCTTTACTCAAATTTACAGCCATCAAAAACTCCTTTTATGAAATGAGTTTTCATTTTAACATGATTTATTTAACACATATCATTAAGACAAACCATGTTAGAATGTTACAAATTTAAAAGAAAAATTAAAAGGTGGTTCTTGTGCGTTTATGGTTGCCTTATGCATTGGTAATTTTGTTTTTACATGTGCTTGGTTTGGCGCTCTTGGTGATAGCCAACCAACCTAGTTTTTATGCTTTAGCCGGTGGTGCTTACATACTTGGGGCTAGGCATGCCTTTGATGCCGATCACATTGCCTGTATCGATAACACGGTGCGTAAGCTCACACAACAAAAAGAAAACGCTATGGGTGTGGGTTTCTACTTTTCTTTAGGGCATTCTAGTGTAGTGGTTTTGATGACAATTGCGACCGCCTTTGCTGCGCAATGGGCTAGCGAACACACCCCAATGTTTAAAGAAGTTGGTGGAATCATTGGAACTTTTGTTTCAGGCTTCTTCTTGCTAGTCGTTGGGATTTTGAACACAATAATTTTGATAGATCTTTTAAAGATTTTCAAGCGCACGCGTGATAACGAACATTATAATCAAGAGATGTTGGAAGCAAAATTACAGGAGCGAGGGCTGATCAGCCGTTTTTTCAAACCCTTATTCGCTTTTGTTTCCAAGAGCTGGCATCTTTATCCGATCGGTTTTCTTTTTGGATTAGGTTTTGACACCGCTAGTGAAATCGCACTTTTAGCGATCTCTGGAGCAGCGGTCAAACTGAGCGTTGTGGGCATGCTAGCATTGCCTATTCTATTTGCAGCTGGCATGAGCTTATGTGATACTTGTGATGGGGTTTTTATGGTAAAGGCTTACGACTGGGCATTTAAAACCCCCGTGCGCAAAATCTATTACAACATTACTATTACAAGCTTAGGGGTGGTTGTAGCTTTAGTGATTGGTTTAGTGGAGCTCTTCCAAGTGCTCAGCGAAAAAATGCATTGGGAATTTGATGGCATACTTGGCTATATCCAAAACCTAGAATTTGGCGACTTGGGTTATTATCTTGTAGGCCTGTTTGTGCTGGTGTGGGCAATTTCTTATGGAATTTGGAAATTTGGGCGTATCGAAGAGAAATGGAGTGCGCATAAAATTTAGTTTCGGTAGCAAATTATCCTCGTATGCCTATGTATCAAAATTGACATATCCTCCATAGCTTTTCAAGCTTACGGGATTGTGGCATCATAAGCTTGCCAACTAGGCGGGCTTAGCACCCTACCGCTCTTGCAGAGCTATAAAATCCTATGAAACTTTGCCACAAAGCCGGGATTTCTACCACATTTCTAGTTTGCAATCCAAATAAAGCGGGCTTAAGGCTAGACCTCATTAGAGACACACGCCCAAAAACTATAGTCCTGACTTCTCTAATGCCTGTTGTATTGTCCTCCTCTTTAAAATTTTTGCACGAACGGGATTATAGCAGGTTGGGGGGCTGCTGGGGTCTTACAGGCATGGCTATAGACTCAGATATTTTTTTAGGATAACTTCTTGTTGTCCCTCCAAAGACTTCATAGTATTTTCTAGGGCAGTGCGCTCTTGCTCGATCCTAGCGATCACGCCCACGATGTGCTCTTGCGCTTGCAGGGGTGGGAGGGGGATTTTAAGGCTATAAATATCGTTGCGGTTAATCCCGGGCACGCCTATACCTATCCTCGACTTTTCTAGCTCCAAGCCTTGCAACACGAAGTAGAGTAGCTTGATATTGTAGGGCAGCTTTGTTTCTACATAAAAGGTTGTATCAATGGGGTAACAATCTTTTTCGCTATAGGTTACCTTGCCTGCTGAACCTTTACGCCCCACAATGATACAAGGGGCTTTGACAAGGTAGGTATTGTGGTAGCCTACAATCCCGTTTGAGCCCATTACAGGGTATGTGCCTTCTTTTCTCCTGTTTTCTTGTAGGGCTTTTCCATATTCTAGGCTGCACACCGCCCCCAATTTGACAAAATCCCACCCACCGGCTGGGGGTGTGGGTAAATTGTCTAAAAGCGTGGCTAGGGAGGGTTTTAGCCCTGCTTTTTCTAGGGCGTAAGTGAGGAGGGTTAGATAAGCTCTCTTTAGGGCTTTGGCGCGCTCTAAATCCTCTAAGATTGCTTTAAGTTTTTACGATCTCTCTCTCTCTCTCTTTGCCTAAAAACTCTTGTAAGATTTCTTGCTCTTTGCCTTGTAGGGTGGCGATCTCTGCATCTAGGCGGGCGATTTCTTGCTCGATTTGGGTCAATACGCTGATGATTTGTTCTTGTGCCTCTAGGGGTGGGAGGGGGATTTGATAATCTAGGACACTGCCCTTATCTCCTCTTGGCATTTTTAGCCCTTTAGTGTATCGCATTTCATACTCAAAAAAGCCATCATCGCTTAAAAGATAATATAAAAATCTTGGGGCAAGGGTTTTAACATCTTTGGGGCGAAGCACGATGACATCGTTATTTGTGCCTCCGTTGGTATCGGCAAACCAAATCTTTTTAAGATAGGGTCTAATGTTGCTAATGAGTATGTCATTTGGCATATAGGCGTTTGTAGTCCCGCCTTTTTCTAGGATAAAAGAAGCGTCTATTTTGCCTTTTTTGTCTTGCAACAAGTTATCAACGCCCACATAGTTGCTGGGGGTGAGTAGGTCGGTAGAAATTCTATCTTGGGGGTAAAAGGCGACATCCTTTAAGCGTTTTGCCTTCCATCCCCCCACTGGTGGGCTAGGCAAAGCTTGGACTAGGTTTTTCAACTTCTCTAGTTTTGGGTCTGTGGGTGTGTTCTGTATCGCCTCTAGGTTAAGGCGCTCTAGGGTTTCTAGGATTTTAAGGGCACTCTCTACCCCCCCCCCCCCCCTTTTTCCCCCCCCCCCCCCCCCAACCCCCTACCCCGGCTTGAATCAAGCCTTTATCTTCTTCCAACCCCATACCCACCCCCGCAACGCGTTTTTCCCTTTGGGCGCTTTT
>NZ_FZMF01000004.1 GCF_900197685.1 Helicobacter baculiformis
ATGTGGGGCTTGGGGGCATGGTGGGGGCGAGCTTTAGCGGTCTGATTTTGCGCACTTTCTCGCATAAAGTGCTTTTAGGGGCGTTTATCTTAGTGACTCTGTACTCCTTTATACGCTTTGCTTTCAAATCTAAAAGTGTCCCCTTGGCACAAGAGCCCTTGATATTAGGGCGCAAACAAAAAACACTTCTGCTAGGCATTGGCGCGCTCACAGGGGTGTTTGCGATCAGTTTGGGGATTGGAGGGGGGGTTTTAATGGTGCCTTTATTGGCGTACTATCTTAAAATTCCCGCCAAACAAAGCGTGCCTTTGGGGCTGTTTTTTGTGATCTTCTCTTCAATCAGCGGGGTCATTTCTCTAGCGCACCACTCTTTATTAGATTTGCATGATTTGCAATGGGGTTTGATGGTGGGGCTTGGGAGTGTGGGGGGGGTGATTTTGGGGGTGAAACTCGTACCCTTAGTGGGTGCTCTATGGCACAGACGCGCGCTTTTAGGTGTCTATGCCTGTGCCATTGCAGTCTCCATTTATAAATGGCTGTGAAGTGCCCAAATGTGTTAAGACTTTGGGCTTCCTTGTCCGATGTTGCCCGTAGGGAACAAACGCATCGCGTTTGCCAAGTGGGATTTCTGCCAAAGAGTTTTAAACCATGCTCTCTAGTTTCTTTAGGCGCAAGTTGCATAGCATGCTAGTGATTGACATACTCCCAATAACTAAGCTAGGGGCTTTACGGCGCGGTTGGTAAATTTAGCAGGTAAGCGCAGAGTTATACCTCAATTTTCAATGCTTGTAGCATATAACCCTCGCATTTTTGCTATACTGCAGTCTTTTAGGGGTGTGCATGCAAACTTATGGATTAAATTACTGGGGTAGAGAAGATTTTCTTATCGATGAAGGGTTGGTCAAGATCAACGCTGGATGTCAGCCCAGCTTGATGGACATTGTGCTCGACATGCGTGAACAGGGCTTTAAAGGTCCTTTACTTTTACGCTTTCCCCATCTTATTGGCAAGCAGGTTAAAAAACTCTTTGACATGTTCTCGCATGCGATTAGTCAATACCACTACAGCGGGGCTTTTAAAGCGGTTTTTCCTCTCAAGGTCAATCACATGCCTCATTTTGTTCTACCCTTAGTAGAAATTTCTAAGCAATTCAGGGGATGTTATGGTTTGGAGGCGGGGAGCAAGGCAGAATTGATTTTGGCGATGAGTTATGTGCAAGAGGGCGCACCCATTACCGTGAATGGCTTTAAAGATAAGGAAATGATTGAGTTAGGTTTTATCGCTGCAAGCATGGGGGCAGATATTACTTTGACTATTGAAGGGCTTAACGAACTCAAGACTATCTTAGAAGTGGCGCGCGAACGCGAGATTGTGAGTAGTAGACTCTGTCCCAAAATAGGGATTCGCGTACGTTTGCACAGCTCTGGGGTAGGCATGTGGGCAAAGAGTACGGGCATCCATGCCAAATTTGGCTTAGCGAGCACAGAACTTCTAGAAGCCATGCGTCTTTTAGAAGATCATGCTCTGCTTGCTCAATTGCGCATGATTCACTTTCACATTGGTAGCCAAATTAGCGATATCACCCCCCTTAAAAAAGCCCTCAAAGAAGCGGGCAATATTTATGCTGAATTGCGCAAAATGGGGGCGTTTAATTTAGATAGTGTGAATATTGGGGGAGGGTTAGCCATTGAGTATGCCCAACACAAGCAACAATGTGAGCGCAATTACACTCTTGAAGAATTTGCCGGAGATGTGGTGTTTTTGCTTAAAGAAATCGTCAAAAATAAACAAGAATTAGAACCTAATATTTTCATCGAATCGGGGCGTTTTATCAGTGCCACGCATGCCGTTTTAGTCGCCCCTGTGCTCGAACTCTTTTCTCAAGATTACGATGAGAGTATTTTACACCTCAAAGAACATAACCCCCCCTTAGTGGCGGAAATGGAAGATCTCTATCATAATATCAATGCTAAAAACGCCATTGAGTACCTGCATGACAGCCTAGAACACATGGAATCTCTCTTTACTCTCTTTGATTTGGGCTATATTGATTTACAGGATCGCAGTAATGCAGAGGTGCTAGGGCATCTCATTATCAAAAAAGCCATCGGATTTTTGAGTCATAAGGATCACAACGACATTATTCGTATCCAAGAACAGGTACAAGAACGCTACTTGCTCAATTGCTCCTTTTTTCAAAGCTTGCCCGATTATTGGGGCTTAAAGCAGAGTTTCCCAGTCATGCCCTTGCACAAGTTAGAAAACGCACCCACACGCAGCGCGAGCTTATGGGACATCACTTGCGATAGCGATGGGGAAATTAGTTTTAATAAGAACAAACCCCTCTTTTTGCATGATGTGAATGTGCGTGATGAGGAATATTTTTTAGGGTTTTTTCTAGTGGGAGCCTATCAAGAGGTGCTAGGCATGCGCCATAATCTCTTCACGCACCCTACAGAGTGTTGTGTCTATGTCCATGACACAGACAGCAAAAAACCCTATCATATTGAAAATATTATAGAGGCTCAGACGATTTTAGACGCGCTAGAGGATTTGGATTACGACACCAAAGAGATCGAACGACTCCTAAAGCAAAAGATCGAAGAGAGCACGCTTTTGGATCTTGATGGCAAAAAGGAAGTGCTGGGGCGCTTGTATGTAATGCTAAGTGAAAATGGCTATTTACGCACATTAGCTTTACAGGATTGAAGCATCTTGTAGCCAGAAGCTAGGGGACTGGAATGTGCCCATCTGGCAAGCCTTACAGCCCCCACTTCAAAAGTCGAGTCTAAAACTTCCAACTCTCAAGTTATTGTTTGAAAGCGTTTTTAAGAGGATTGAAGGGGGCATTGGGATGTGTTTTTTCTGCAGGCAACCTAGTTGCCCCTTTAGGGATATGAGATAAAATTTCCTTGATAGTTTTTTGACGGATTCCAACTTTGCCCACAACTTCCCTAAGCGCATTAGGAACAAAGTTGCCACTTTCCGTAACATGGGCTACAAAGACCTTGCGCCCTTCCTGCTTGGCGTATTCTAAAGGGGGAACCATATCTGTATCCTTGCTAAAAAGTAAAATTTTATCCGCCCAATCCTTACAACTAACCTTGACCACATCAGCAGCTAAATAGGTATCGGCTTGTTTTTGCTTTAATCTAGGCTTGATAGTTGGCATTTTGACACTCTTATTAATTTCTTTGACATATTCCTCGTTAAGCCGCTCCTCAAATTCTACTTTAAGTTTCACTTGACGCACTTCGAAAAACCCTGATAAGCGCATTTCTTGGTTAAAGATCTTGGTAATGTCAGATTTGCGCCTAGCCTCTTTGTACTCCTCTGGATTTTCTTGCTTGTAGCGCTCCAATTTATAACCATCCATACTATGATCTAAGATCTGTCCCTCCCATTCCTTTAAAGGTGTGGACACATATAAGAAAATTTTATCATCCATCAACACCTCATCTTTTTCCATAAAAGCCCTAAAGAATGCATGTAGATGGTCATGATTGTTAAAATTAAAAAACCGCTCCCCAAATTCTTTATGATGGCGTTGGATCGTCTCTAACTCAATCCGCAAATTTTCCCAATCCACAAAAATTGCCAATTTTTCCATCAAGCCTCTTCTATTTACGCCTCAAATCTTGCCACCACTGCTTTACTTTTTCGACAACATTTTTGTAAGGCTCGCTCTCATAACCAAAACTTTCGTGTAGCTTAAGTAAGAGCTCCCTTTGTTTTTCATTAAGTTGTTCGGGATACACAATTTTAATCACAGCAATCAAGTCCCCACGACGCGCACCATTGACATCCTTTACCCCTTGATTCTTAAACACAAATTGCGCACGATTAGCGGTATTGGGGGGGATTTGAAGTTCTAAATCCTGTTTGAGCGCAGGCACTATAATTTTACTTCCCAAAGGAATCGATGTGAAAAAGACCGGAACCTCGATAAAAAGATGCGCTCCCTTGCGTATAAAATGTTCATCTTCCCCCACAGCCGCTTCTAGGTACAAGTCCCCACGCATTCCTGATTTATATTCATTGCCCCGTTGCGCTATACGAATCCGATTCCCTTCATCGATACCTTCCGGAACTTCTAGGCTGAACTCTTCATGCTTCCATGCAAACCCCTCGCCTTTACAGGACGTGCACGCCTCAGTAGCAATCTGCCCACTACCATGACACCTAGAACAGACGCTCGTTAGCGTCATGAAACCTTGTTGTACAAAAGTCTGCCCTTTGCCCTTGCACACAGCGCAAGTACTAAGCTTGCCCTGTTTAGCACCGCTTCCTGAACAATCTTGACATAACACCTTGTAACGGTTTTTCATGGTTTTTTTGCATCCAAAAACCGCCTCTTTAAAACTCAACTCTAGAGGGGACAATAAGTCCTTAGGAATCTTGTTGCGGGATTCCTGCTTGCTAAAGCCAAAAGCGCTTCCAAAAATAGAATCTTCTCCAAAGAAACTTGAAAAAATATCTCCCAAATCACTAAATCCAGCTCCCCCCATGCGTCCCTCTAAACCTGCCTTACCATACCGATCGTAAATTTGGCGCTTTTCATCATCGCTTAAAACGCCATAGGCCTCGTTAATTTCTTTAAATTTTTCCTCTGCTTCTTTATCGCCAAGGTTGCGATCGGGATGATACTTTAGAGCAAGTTTCTTATACGCCTTTTTTAGGGCTTCTTTATCTGCTCCTTTATCGACACCTAAGACTTCGTAATATTCCACAACAACCCTTCGCTACTTTTCTAGAGGTGCATTTTAGCCTAAAACCACTAAGCTTCTTGTTAATTAGCCTCGTGTATCTAGCAAACTTTCCTCAAAGTCAAATAAAGGTTCAATGGAGTTAGTGGCAGTGGCAATATGCACATTTTCAAAACCCCTTAACTTGTGCTGATGTGCTTGTAAGAGCGTTCTTACACTTTCATACGCAACATTCAAATACAACTCTAATCCCGGGTCATGGAAAATAATGCTCCCTTGTAGAGGGCCTAAATGCGGGTAAAGCGCGTAAAAATCCAGCCGTTGTTGTTTGGCTTTTTTAGGTTTAAACTGCAAGAGCGCCTCTTTATGGTTATCCCTAATTACAAAACTTGCTACCTGATGTTGCAAAGAGAGCAAGAGGTTACCCAAGAGCAAAAAATCTTGTTTAGTTGTGGCATGTGTAAGGTGTTGGATCAGCGTCTCTTTGTACCCCTTAAAATCTTCTTGGGATAAAAGCGTGGGCAAGTCCTTAATTTCAAGTGTCAGGGGCGCATTTTTGAGTTGTGCGACAATTTTAGGCTGAGGGGTTAGATTAGAGAGCATGATCGCCCCTACAGAACTTTTTTGCATTAATGCCCAATAATTCTGCCCAACAATTAGGGGTTTTTGGCTTTTGGTCTCCACAATTTGATTACCTAGTTGTAACAGATATTTTTGTGCCCCCTTCTTCTCAAGCACTTTAAGCAATAGGGGCAGTGTCGCATTAAAGTGTTGTGGGTTGTCTTTGAGCAAATTTTGCAGTTGCTGTAAACTTAAAAGCGCGCTAATGGGGTTAAGCACCGCTTAGCACCTCTTGCACAAAGTCCAAAATCTCAAAACTCAAGCGGAGTTTGTCGGTGCGCGCGCTGTGGCGACACGCCCGCGCGCTCAAAAAGTACATCTGGTTTTCTAGCGCCCCAAAGGGGCTTTGCTCTAAGGTATTCAGACACACCACAGCGCACCCCTTCCCCCCCTCCTGCACACTCTCTAAGAGTTTTTGGGCGTTGTGCAAGCCTTGATCTAGATTTTCTTCTGCCTTGAAGGCGACTTTATAATACCCCTGCAGGGCGCATAAAATGTCTACATTTTGCACACACTCCAAAGACCAGCGCGCGCCTAGCGCGTGTTTCTTGAGTTTGCCCGCATGGGTTTGAGCGGGTTTATAATCGCTAATGGCAGCGAGCATGAATAAAAAAGGGGGATTTTGGAGGTTTTGCCTAGCTTGCAAGGCTTTTAAATATTCTTGCGCGCTTTTAAGGGCGATGGATTCTATACTAGCGGGCAAGGCTAGGGGAAAGACGCTAGAAATCAAGCGCACCCGCGCGCCCTTGAAGTAAAGCACCAAAGCTAGCGCGCTAGCCTGCAAGCCGCTAGAATGATTGGAGATACAACGCACCGCATCAATATTCTCCACACTCCCCCCCCCTGTAACCACCGCTTCCTTGTCCTGCCAAAAGGGCGTGCGCTCCAACGCGCGCACCCCTGCACACACGATCTCTAAAACTTGCGCCATCGCGCCCTTGCCTGTGGTGTTGCACGCGAGCAAATCCACCCTAGGTTCTACAATCTCACAGCCCAAAGCCTTTAGACGCTTTAAGTTCTCTTGAGTGGGGGGGGCTAGCCACATCTGGGTATTCATGCTAGGGGCTAGAATTTTGGGCGCGCAGCTGGCTAGAAATGTGCTACACAGCACATTGTCTGCCAAGCCACAGGCAAGTTTAGCTAAGGTGTTCACACTAGCCGGGGCGACCACCACCAAATCCGCCCATGTGGCGTAGCTGATGTGATTTGCACACAGCCCCTCTTGCAAATTCCAACGCTCACTGCTGGGCGTGAGCACGCTTGCCTGACTCAACGCTTCAAAACTCAAAGGCTGGACAAATTGGCATGCGCCCGCGCTCATCACCACGCGCACTTGCGCGCCCATTTTCATAAAAGCGCGCACCAAGTCCAAAGACTTATAGACCGCAATAGACCCGCTCACCAATAATAAAATCCGTTTGCCCTGTAGGGGTGTGGTGGCATAAAGCCAATCTAAAGTCTCAAGCATGGCGATCCAAGCCTGCGATCATGTTTAAAAGAGTGGGCGCGTCTAGTTTGTCTGGATTGTCTAGGCTATTGTAGCTAAAGCCCTCAGATACCTCCACCCCACATTCCCCTAATAGGGTTTTGCGATAATCTATAGGGGTTTGAAAGGAGATGGCCGGCTCTAAAATGTAGAAATGCGCAAATTCTAGGGCTTTGTCATCAGAGCTAATCATCACTTCGTGCAATTTCTCCCCGGGGCGCACCCCTATAATCTCTAAGGGCAAGTGGGGGGCAAGGGCTTTAGCCAACTGCACAATCTCCATGCTAGGGATTTTGGGCACGAAGATCTCCCCCCCGTGCATGCGCTCCAAACTCTTGAGCACGAAATCCACCCCCTTTTCTAGGGTGATCCAAAAACGGGTCATGCGCGTGTCGGTGATGGGGATACTCTGCGCGCCCTGTGCCACAAGCGATTTAAAAAAAGGCACCACACTCCCCCTACTCCCCACGACATTCCCATAACGCACCACGCTAAATTTTGTGCGCGCCTTGCCCTTCATGTTGTTAGCGCTAGTAAAGAGTTTGTCGCTGCAGAGTTTGGTCGCGCCATAGAGGTTGATCGGGTTGCTCGCTTTATCCGTGCTCAAAGCAATGACATGCCCTACTTGCGCCTGTAAGCACGCCTCAATCACATAGCTCCCGCCTAGGATATTGGTTTTGATGCACTCTAGGGGGTTGTATTCGGCAATGGGGACATGTTTGAGCGCAGCGGCATGGATACAGACATCTACCCCCTGCATCGCCGCGCAGAGTCGATCTTTATCGCGCACATCGCCTAGAAAAAAGCGCATTCTAGGGTCGTTATAGCGTTGCGCCATTTGGTATTGTTTGAGCTCATCACGGCTATAGATGATCACTTTTTTAGGGTTGTGCGCACACAAAAGCGCGCGCGTGCACGCCTTCCCAAAACTCCCCGTGCCCCCGGTGATGAGCACGCTTTTATGATCCAAAAACCCCATTTATTTCCTTTTGTTACAGAATGAACTGCCCCTCCCTAAAGGGAGGAGCTTCTTAACTAACAGAAACTGGCGTTTCTGAACTCGAAAGGCTTTGCCGTTTATAGTCCGCAAGGCTAATTCCTAACCCAAGAGACTTTAATCCTAGTCTTAAGATATTCTTAGCAGTATTGACATCTCTATGCTCTGTGTATCTACACACAGGACAGCAATACTGACTTAGCTTAGGTTGGTGGTTGATATTTCCGTAATGATGACTTATCCATTGTGGAGGAGAGAAACGCGCCATGTCTCTTTTTATAAAAAGTTTGCCATTACGCTGTTGCTTGTATTCTAAGAATTTAGTAATTTGATAGAATAAAATGTCGAGAATAGACCTATTCAAGTCACTCTTTTATTTCATAATCGCTTATGAGTAATTATGCTATGTGGAAATGTTGTGTTTTGTATATTTTTATCCTCACATTCTTGTTTCGCCTTTACCGAAAAATTTTCAAAGATAGTCTTTAATTCATCTTTTGAAATCTTATTTTCCGCAACGTCTAATACAACTTTTTCTAATTTTTCCTCTAAATCATCTGGAATTTTTCCTTCATTAATCAAAAATAGATGCATACAAAGACGAATAGCCGTTCTTTTGTTGCCATCTGGAAATGGATAAGATTTGACACATGAAAAGAAAAGATGCGCTATTTTGCTTTCAAATGTTGGACAATGATCGTCATTTTTAATATGTTCAATATGTTCAAGCGCGCTTTCAAGGTAACCTAAATTGGTAGGATTAACCCCTTTTAATCCTCCGGTTAATTCCAACATCTCATCGTGCATATCAACGGCTTCATCAATACTAATGTGAATCAAGCTATTTGTCTGCCAATCTTTTATAGACCGCTAAAATATCTGGGTTTTCAAGTCTTTTGCGGTATGCCATGCGGGCTTCCTGTACAACTTTTGCGCGCTTTTCCTCGTCCATTTCCATTTGTTTTTCATGTAATGGCTGTTTCATTTCGACTTGTGTATATTTTAAACTTGGCATACACTTATCTCCAAAATATTTCGGTCATTGTATCATGCATAATGTTAATATTGGTCTATGGCAAAGCTTATTGATATCTTTGTAGCCAAGTATAGGTGCAAAGCGTTCACTAAAGAAGTGATAAACTTTCTATGAGAAGCCTTTAAAAAAGTGTGCGAAGACTTTGAAAGCGAGTTAGTGGAGTTTGATGAAGAACTTGTGGTCTCCTGGCTGTTTTGCCGGAAGCTGTGGAGGCGCTCTCTTGGAGTTGACTAAACGCATATCCAAAAACAAGAAACCCCTGCTTAAGCATTTTTGGTAGAAATCTCACTCAGCAAACGCGCCGCATTTGTTTTAGTAGGTGGCTGTTCGCATTGTTTTAGTTGCTAACTACTTAGCTTAGATGTTTAATCTTTGTCCTGAAGGACGGAATTTTACACACTGGGAAGTGATGCGTGAGATGTTCGCATAAGTCCCATTATGTTACCAAAAGATACTTTCGTGTTTGAGAGAACTCTCTTGGCAACTCAAGACCTCTAGGGTTTCTTTTTAACACTATCTGCTCAAATGTGAATTATAGAAACATTTAAAGATCATCTTATGATTCTGAAACATGGAGTTTAAGCGGGCAGTTTTCGCAAAAATACCCACATTTGTTACGAAATGTGAGTATATATGTTTCTTATGGTAACATAATAATTATTTTAAGGATTTTATTTACCATATCCGCTACAATCCGATTTTTTTTTGCTACATTACGCATACCCAAAGTATTACCAAAGGAAACTAAAGGATGCTTCGGGGAATGCAACCAACCGGTTGACACTCGGAAAACGGAGGTCTTTCATGGGGAAACTTAAGCTTTATCAAGGCTTGTCTATATGCTTATGTGTGTCTTTGAGTCCTTTGGCAGGTGATGATATTCGCAATGGATTTTTCTTCGGGGCTGGTTTTGGGGCTAAAAACGAGGTCCTTTCTGCTTATCAAGATGCTCCAGCGTTTCAAAATGTAGCAGGTAAGCCTGCTAGCGGTCTCTTCTCCAAATATGCGGATTTGTTAGAAATGGTTCAGCATTCCAATGTTACGTCTTTACAGGCTGCGCTTAATAAGGATTTGCAAGCGTTGGTCGCGGCTTTGGATGCCCTTAATACGGAAGTGGCGAAGGTAGGGGTTGATGGTAAGTCTCTCAAAGGTTTGGCTTCGGTGGATGTTGGCAAAAACACCGGCAAGTGTGATGAGTTGCAGGCGAGAATTGAAGCAGAGATTCAAGCCCTCGGAGCTATGGCGGATGTAACAGGAACAACAGAAACAGCCAAGGCGAATCAGGAAGTTATTAAGCAGTATTCTGACACCTTGAAGTTGTTAGCAGGGTTTGAAAAAGATCTTATGAACGAAGTCCAGAGCTATAACCAACAGCTCGCTTCGAGCAACAAGGCATACCAGCAGGCGCAGAGTGTTTATCAGAAAGAAAAACAAGAGTACGATAAGGGTGTCGCAAAATATATGACCGTACGGAACGATCTGGTTAATCATCTTAAGGGCATCCCTGCACGTCATGCCAGTGTTGATAGTGCTGTTCAGATCTATCGCGATCTGAACGCACTGGTGAATGCAGATCCTCATTATAGGGGGGGTAAGCCAAAAGTGGGTTACTATATGGCTATGAATGAGGGGGCTTCTAAGGTTATCAAGGTAGGTGGCTTGGGGGGGGCTGTCGATAAACATAGTTTTGGGGAGGCTTTCTCAGGCCTGTTGGCTGGACTGCATGTTAGTAAGGATCTGCATGATTTAGACCTGTTGAAGCTTGTTGCCTGTGAAACTTGGTATGTAGATCAGCTTAGGGAGATACAAAAGCTAAAAGATGCGAATAGGGTCGCATACCTAAAAGGGCAACTTTCTGATGCGTATAACACTGATTCCAATATTATCCAGCAGGTTCACACAGGGGATGACTATAGGAGGGTGATCCCCACTGCCGACTCTGTGTTTAAAGCTCCCACCGCTCCCGATGACAAATTTAGCTTTCACTATCAAAATTATGCTACTAGCATCAAAGATGCTGATACCATGGCTACTATCAAGGCTGTAGCAGGCATGCCCACTCAACAGAGCGCTCCAAGCGCTGTTCATGCCAGCTTGGGCAGTTTTGTAGATACCATCAATGGAGCTTCTAAGTTTTACTCCAATGTGGGCTACAACGCAAATGTGATCACGGGTTACCAACACTTCTTTAGTCGTCGCTTAGGTTTTTCTCTACAGGCGAGTGCAGGGTATGAATGGATACAAAGCCCTCTTTTCCAAAAATCCCCTCTCTTTAATCGCATGCAGGGAGCACGCGTAGCTTTGGGAGGGGATCTGCTCTATGATTTCAAAGCCCCGGCAACCCAAAGCGGTCTTTATTGCGGACTATTTGCAGGGCTATTTGGCACTAACAGCCACTATTTTCTGACCACTAAAGCCCTCCAAACCTATTGGAAGTACTCTTTTAATGTCCATTGGAATGCTGGGCTCAGGTTTCAGCTTGGAAGCAATATTGTGAAGTTGGGTGTGAGCAGTCCTTTGATTCCTAGAGTGATCAATTTACAAGCAGGGTCTACCCATTTCCTCGTTCATGAGACTTTCCACAACTTCAATTTTTACGCTTCCTACACGGTCCTATTTGGGCACTCGTGAATTGTCCATGCCCGGCCCTGGCTGGGCAGAGTAAGATCTAAACAGCTCTAGTAGCCATGCAGATTATCTTTTCTAGCAACAATGCCAAAAAACTTCAGGAAGTGCAGTCGATTCTGAGCGGTTTTAATGTGAAGAGTTACCGTGCGTTCTTAGATACGATAGACATTGTAGAAAATGGCGTAACTTTCGAAGAGAACGCGCATTTGAAGGCGCATAGCATTTACAAGCTTTTAGAAGGAATAGAGGGAGATTATTGCGTCCTTGCTGATGATAGTGGGATTTGTGTAGATGCACTGAATGCCATGCCCGGTATTTATAGCGCGCGCTTTGCTTCTATACAAGAGGGGGCTCAAGAGATTCTGCAGGGATGCTTTGCCATTCCTCAAAAAGAATGTAGTGATACGCTCAATAACCTCAAGCTTTTAGCTTGTTTGGAAGAGTTGGGGATTACACAGTCAAGCGCTTCTTTTGTATGTGTTATTGCCATGCATGCTAGAGTGAAAGGGGTATTGCAACAAAGAACTTTTAGGGGGGAGTGCGAGGGTAAGGTCTTTAAAGCGCCCCTTAATCCCCAAGCCTTTGGCTACGATCCCCTCTTTATCCCAAAAGGTTACACCTTGAGTATGGATCATATCCAAGAGAAAAACTCGATTTCGCACCGCTTTTTAGCCCTACAGCAATGTAAGGATTTCTTGGAGTCTCTTGGAACTGCAAACATCCCCTAAAACCGAAACATAGAAAGCCGCTATGCCATCAAGGTTTGCATGTTCTGCATTGTGTGGCCCGCTACGGACACTCGCATCAGCCTCACAAAAGCCCCAAGCTTGCGGACTTGTAGAACGATAGCGCGGCCACTACATACTCTTAGGTACTTGTACATCGTCATAATCAATGGCTTCTTCAAAGACCTTTTTAACCCCATGCATAATTTGCTGGATGGTGCTGGTGTCTAACACCTCAATGTCATCTAGTAATTGCTGTAGGCGCGTAGCATTATAGCTACTAACACGCACAAGCATGAACACCTCTTTATTATTAGGGTTGATATACTCGCCCAACTGCACTTCTCTGTCTAGACTTGCCGCGATAGCTTGGGTGATTTCTTTAAAAATCTCGCTATCATAAGCCTTCTGTTCGGCGTTTTGGGCAGCCGTATAAATTCCCTTGATTTTGTCAGCGATATGAATCGCCACACGAAAACGAGCACGCTCTCTAGCAATTTTTTCGGAACGCTCCACTTGGTTATCGATGACATGAGAGCTGTCAATTCCTTGAGTTACATACATGCTCCGATCTTGGACCATCCACATGGGCATGTTTTGTAAAAAAACTTGTTTTTTATGCTTGGGCGCGCACGCCCCTAGTGCAAATACGAGCACCAGCGCTAGGGTGGTGGTTTTCAATGCCATGACACGCCCACCTTCCTTTAAGCTAAAGAGCCCTTAACCTCATTGACCCATGCTTCAATGCGCCCATCGGTTAGATCGTCTTGGTTATCTTCATCAAGAACTAGTCCAACAAATTTCCCTCCCTCTACAGATTTAGAAGACTCAAAGGTGTAGCCATCTGTAGAAGTGAAGCCCACAACTTTACCTGCTTTGGCTTTTTCATAGAGATGGAAAATCCCTTCTGCAAAGGTTTCAGAATAGGTGTCTTGATCACCAAGTCCTACTAGGGCGATTGTTTTATTGGCAAAATCCGTTTCGCTCAGAGTGCCTAAAAAATCTTCCCAATCGCTTTGTAGATCCCCGGCCCCCGCTGTAGGAGCAACCAAAACCACTGAGCTAAAGCTGTCAAAATCTGCTTTAGAAGCTTTAGCCACATCAAATACTTTAGCTCCGCCCAATTTCTCAGAAAGCTTATTGCTAATCGTTTCAGAATTCCCGCTGTCTGTGCCATAAAAAATCCCAACTGCCATACATATCCTTTAACAAAATTTAGCATCGAGTGCTGTATTCATTGTAGCCAAGTTTAACGAAAATATCAAGCCCCGCCTAGCGCCCTCCGCGCTCCTTTGTGAAATCGTGATGGGTCTGAGCATCACTTTCTAAAGCCACTTCATCAAAGATTTTTTTCACACCCAGCATGATTTGCTTAATCGTTTCCGTGTCTAGAGTATCGATTCCCAATAGGCCTTTTTCTAAGCGCTCAGCGCTATAACTATTGACTCGCACGAGCATGAATACCTCGTGATTGTTAGGGTTGATATACTCACCTAACTGCGCCTCTTTATCTAAGCTTGTTGCGATGGCTCGGGTAACTTCTTTGAAAACATCATCGTCATAGGGTTTATGCTTGGCATTCTGGGTAGCAGTAAAAACATCCTTGATCTTATTGGCGATGTGGATCGCCACGCGGAATTTTGCACGTTCTCTAGCAATCCCTTCAGAGCGCTCCACCTGCCCATTGATCACATGGGAACTATCGATTCCTTGAGTAACATACATGCTCCGATCTTGAATCATCCAGCTGGGCATGTCTTTCAAAAAAGCCTGTTTTTTAGGGGTGGGGGTGCACGCCCCTAGCATGAGCGCGCCTATTAGCGTTAAAGCGATACGCCTAGACATGATTTTCCTTTAAGTTTGATGAGGGATTGTAGCGTATTTTAAGACGCACATCAATAACAATTAGCCGAAAGCTTGAAGGGGTTTTTGCGGTAGGGGTAATTGTCAATGCTCCAATTAAAGGTGTGTTCTTGCTGGCGCGCTAAGGAGGCATTGAAGGTTTTAATATAAGTTTTAGCAAAAAGCCAGTGGGAGAGGATTTCTTGTAATTTATTATGAAAGGGGTCGAGCACATCCAAGCGCAAGACGCATTTTTTTATATCCAATCTTCCCTCATTCTTGATCTTAACCTGTGCAATAAAAGCGTTTGTATAAACGAGTGCAGCGGCGTGCTCGATGGTAGTTTGTATCTTAAAAAATTGTTCTTCTGTAGCGTAGCGCACCCCAAAGGGCGCACCAAAGAGCGCCACAAAAGAGAGTATATAACACAGCGCAGAGACAACGCCTCTAAAGATGATTCCCATAGAAAAGAAGATCATAAACAGCACATAATGTCCTCCAAAAACCCAAAGGGCTAGGGGGCTTGTCTGCTCCCAAAAGCGTTGTAGGGTTTCAAGAATATGCTGTAAGATTGGATGCATTAGGCACTATTTATGTTGCTCTTGCACAGCTAAAGCTTTGGGCTTGCTCTTGGTGTCTAGCCAAATATTGGGCACAGCCCCCCCGGGGGTGAGTAAGATTTGGGCATTTTGGTTGGCTTTAAGCGCTTCGTTGAATTGCCCCTGTACTTCAATTTGGCGCAAGTTCAATAATTTATCCGTAAGGCTTTGGGCGATGCTCAGATTGGCTGCAGATTTGGCTTTAGCTTCAATCACAATCGCATCCGCCACCCCTTGGGCTTTAATGCGATTCGCGTCCGCCTCCCCCTTGGCTAACGCGGCGAGCTTTTGGGCTTCTTGCTTGGCGCGCTCCACCTCGTATTTCACCCGCTCGGATTCTTGACGGGCAATCTGTACCTTTTCGATCTGCTCTTTGATCTTGGGGGGTAGAACAATCTCGCGCAATTGAATCGAGCTCAAATGCACGGGGGCGTTGGGGAGTTTAGACACTTCTTTATTGATATCGGTGTTGATGAGCGCGGCGATCTCATTGCGCTTGATGGGCAAATCTTCTGCCGGGTAACGCCCCACCACCGAGCGCACCACATCGCGCACCACCGGGTTGATGATCTTTTGCTCCCAACTCAAACCATAAGTGGCGATGGTTTGGGGGGTGGTTTGGGCGTTCAAGCGGTATTGCACGGTGAGCTCAATAGAGACCGTCAAGCCCCTAGAGTCCATCACATTGATCGCATCGTTTCTAAAAATACCCTGATTCTTGCCCACAATGCCCATGTCTTCAGTGCGGGAGAAATTGATGGTGCGCACCCGCGTGTCGATCACCAAAATATCCTGCACGATGGGGATGAAAAAGTGAATACCCGGTTGCAAGGGTAGGGGATCGTATTTCCCGGCGGTAACTTTGATCCCAATCTCCCCGGATTGGATCACCATGAAAGGCTTTGCCAAGATCAACAACACCAACACGATCAAAATGATAACAAAGCCGGTAAATTTTTTAGATTGTAAAAAATTAGGGGGCAGAGTGGGTTTAAAAGGAGGGGGCTTATTGGGTTGATCGGAGTTCTTGGGGGCTTCTGGGCGGGGGTTGGATTGTTTGTTTTTGAGATGCTCGTTGAGATCAATGGGCATGGCTATCCTTGCGCGCTCAGGCTTAAAATAGAGAGTGTATCCATTCTGTTACCTTTGTCTGTAACCCTGTCGTGGGTGTTTAGGGGTTTTAGAAGGGGCTCTAGAGCTTTTATAGGGTTTTTTAGGGGGGGTCCGCTCTAAAGCCTGTGAATCCAAAGAGATTTTTTGGCTTTTGAATTGCAAACTCAAGAGTTTTAAGGTGAGTTGAGCGCTCTCAAATTGCTCCATGAGTCGCTCATACAAACTCACCACTTCTTCATCCACCTCCACTTTGGAGAGCGCGCGCACAAGGCGATCTTCATCCATGTTAGGGATTTCATACAACTCAATGCTAGAGCCGATCTCTTTTTGCATGCGCAAGAGCTCTTTATATTCTAGGGGGGTTACTAAAGTGATGGCAATGCCCTTTTTGCCCGCGCGCCCGGTGCGCCCGATACGATGGATATAACTCTCCGTGTTCAAGGGCAAATGGTAGTTAAAAACATGGCTGACATCGCTAATGTCTAACCCGCGGCTGACTACATCGGTCGCTACCAGTACATCAGCGCGTTTGGATTTAAAGGCTTTGATG
The DNA here is from genome assembly GCF_900197685.1 of Helicobacter baculiformis. GTDB lineage: Bacteria > Campylobacterota > Campylobacteria > Campylobacterales > Helicobacteraceae > Helicobacter > Helicobacter baculiformis. The sequence goes on from NZ_FZMF01000004.1 coordinate 16,304, forward strand.
GATTCTTGGCGCGCGCGCTGTTCCATATCCCCATGTAGGGGTGTGGTCTTATAACCCCTCTCCACTAAAAACTGGTGCAATTCGTCCACTTCGCGTTTCATGCGCATAAAGATAATGCTCTTGTGGTGGTTTTCCTTATCGAGCAAGCGCATGATCGCCTCGTTGCGTTCGTGTTCGTTGATCACATAGAAGCGTTGTGAGATGTCGGTATTGGTTACATGGCTGGGCGCGATGTGGATAAAGGCAGGGTCTTGCAAAATTTTAGTCGCAAGCTCTTTAATGGGGGGGGGCATGGTGGCTGAAAAGAGCAAAATTTGCGCCTCTTGGGGCAGATAGTCAAAGATCTCTTCAATATCGTCTAAAAAGCCCATGTCTAGCATTTCATCGCTTTCATCTAGCACAACCACTTTAGGGGCAAAGTTCTTCAAGCGCTTGTGTTTGAGATGATCCAAGAGTCGCCCGGGAGTGGCGATCATCACTTGGGGTTTTCTCTCTAAAAGCTCGCATTGCTTGCGGATACTCTGCCCCCCATAAACGCAAATGGTACGGGTGCGCGAATTCTTGCCCAAGCGGAAAATTTCATCGCTAATTTGCATCGCCAATTCGCGCGTGGGGGTGATGATGAGTGCTTCTATGCTTTGATCGTTTTTGAGATTGTGGATGATGGGCAGCGCGAAAGCGGCGGTTTTACCCGTGCCCGTTTGGGCTTGGGCGATCACATCTTTGCCTTGCAAAATCACCGGAATAGCTTTTTCTTGAATGGGGCTAGGTTGCACAAAGCCCGCATCGGCGATGGATTTTAAAATCTTAGGGTGCAAGCCCAAATCTTTAAAACTCACAGAAGGGCTTTCTGGTATGCTAGAATTTTCTACGCTCTGTGTTGGCATGGGTATTAGGTAACCTTTTTACTGGGGTTGAATTGGGGATAATCCTAAAGCAATTCACGCTATTATATCAGAAAAATCTTAGGATCGCCCATGCTAGAGGATACCCTCTTGTCTGTTTTTGATCAAACCCCCTTGATCGCCTCTTTTTTAGCCGGTCTTTTAGCGTTCTTGAGCCCTTGCGTTCTGCCCCTCATTCCCGCCTATCTTTCTTACATCAGCCAAACCTCCCTAGAAGAGATCAAGAGCGCGCGCGCCAATCGCTTTAGCGTGTTGCTCAAAGCGGGATTGTTTGTGCTAGGTTTTGGGATCGTCTTTTGGCTCTTGGGCGCGTCTATGGCGCGCATTCTGCATAATTTTTTTGGGAATATATGGGTGCGCGTGGCGGCTGGGGGGGTGGTGATGCTCTTTGGCTTGCATTTCTTAGGGGTTTTGCGTTGGAATTTTCTCTATCGCTCTAAGGGGCTTCATTTCAATATCGCGTCTGAAAACGCCTTTTTGCGCCATCTTCTGCCCGTCGTGCTAGGCATGGGTTTTGCTTTGGGTTGGACTCCTTGTATTGGACCTATCTTTACTAGCATTGTGCTTTTGAGTGGGAGCGAACAGGTTTATGGCTTAACGCTTTTGGGGGTGTTTATTGCCGGGTTTGGGCTTCCGTGGCTGCTTGTGGCTTTTGCGTTGGATAAGGCATTAAATTTGCTCAAAAGTGTTAAACGCCACATGCGCGCCATTGAGATGGGCGCGGGGGCAATTTTATTGCTCATGGGTGTTTTAATTATGAGTGGCAAGATCGAATCGCTGAGCGCGTGGTTGAGTTAAGGATGCTGTGTGTTCTTGAAAAATGCTAGGTTAGCGGGGGGGGCTTGTGTGTGCGTACGCGTGCTAAAGGGTTTGGTTGCAGAAATAGGCGCGTCTTTGAAACCCCATGCCCATGAAGAAGTGTTGGATTGTGAGTTCAAAACATTATTGCCCAGCGCTATAGATTTAGGGGTGTTTTTGCACAATTTAAACAGACCCACCTATGCGCATTTGAAAGCGCAGGCGTATAAGGGGGGGGTGGGTTCTTTAATGGGTGTGCCCCTAGCCCCGCTCTACTCTCTTAAAGAAGCGGACATGGAGCCTCTAGAATTTGCCCAAGAGTATAGCGACACCGCTTTTAGCCCTCTAGATTATGGCGCAGCCCGGGAGGCGATCGCCTGTGGGGATGTGATCTGCTTGCACCCTTTAGGGAGCGATCAACGCTTGCAAGACCTCGCCCTTTTGCGCGCCATGCTCCCTGCCTCTATTCAGGCATGCCTGTATCTTTACAATTTAGAGGGGCAGAAGCTTTTACCCGTGCTGGATTACGCGCGCATGCTCTCTTTGAAATTAGTGTGTGGCGTGCGGGGCTATGAGGGGCGTTTTAGCATGGGGATCATGGATCAAACCCCCCTAGCGTATGCTCTAGGATTGCCCAGTGTGAGCCCGCTCATTCAAGTCAAAGAGGTGGGTAAGGTCGCTGGGTTAGCCTTGCACACCCAACTAGATGTACTCTTAGATAGTGTGGTAGAACCAGATGCCTTTAAAATCATCACCGCGACAAGGGCTTTAGGCGCGCCCCTATGGGTGCAAACCCCCTTGCACCATTTGATTTTAGAGGAGAGCATTTACCAGCATTACGACCCGCGCACCAAGATTCTCCCCCCCCTAAAAGACAAGGAGAAACAAGCGCATTTGCGCGCGTTGTTGGCTCAAGAAATTGACATGCTCACCAGCCTACACTACACCCACCCTTTAAGTCTGCATATTTTTGAAGACGCGCCCTTTGGCATGCAGAGCATTGAGGCTTTTTTCCCTCTGGCTTATACGCACCTAGTGGCAAGCGGGTGTATCAGTTTGCAACGATTAATAGAGCTCATCGCCACCAACCCCGCGCGCTTTTTGGGGCTCAACTGCGGCGCTTTGGAGGTGGGCAAAGAAGCGCGCTTAATGCTGGTGGATTTAAAGGGCAAAAGCCAAGTAGACAACCCAGCAAGCATTTACCACCAGCAGGTTTTAAAGGCACGCGTGGAGTGGATCATGCGCGCTGATGGGGTGGTGTATTTATGAAGGATAGCCCAGAGATCATCGCAGCAAGCACACTTGTTACATGTGATGCCTCCTTTACTATCCTAGAACATGGGGGGGTGGTGATCTTTAGAGGGCAGATTGTCAAGGTGGGTCCTTTGGCGCATTTGAAAAGCGCGTATCCGGGCGCGCCTGTGGCGTTTTACAAACATTGTTTGCTCATGCCCGCACTCATCAACGCCCATATCCATTTTGAATTTTCTAGCCACAAAGACACCTTCACTTATGGCAGTTTTGAAGCGTGGCTAAGCAGTGTGATCCAGCACAGAAACGCGGTGTTTCACAACGCTAAAAGGCATATCCACCACGCCATCCGTGCCCAGTTGCAAAGCGGGGTGGGCAGTGTGGGGGCGATTAGCAGTTATGGGCTAGAGCGCGAGATTTTGGCGCATTCTGCTTTAAGAGTGGTCTTTTTTGATGAACTCATCGGGAGCGCTCCCTATGCTTTAGAGCAAAATTTTAAGGATTTCCAAGAGCGCCACGCCCGGAGCTTAAAATACAAGAGTCCTAAATTCACCCCGGCCATTGCCATCCACTCCCCCTATTCGGTGCATAAAGAACTCGCCCAACGGGTGCTGGAGAGGGCAGATGCCCACACGCCCATTTCTACGCACTTTTTAGAATCGCATGCAGAATTGGAGTGGCTGGAGAGCGGGAGGGGATGGTTTGGGCGCTTTTTTCAAGAGAGTTTGGGGGTGGCAAACCCTGCACCCAGTTTTGAGGGGGTTGTAGACTTCTTAAACTTGTTTGCCCACAAACACCTATTGCTCGTACACGCCCTGTTTGCCCGCCCAGAGCATTTTAAGCACGCCCAACAAATCGCCACACAAACCCACATCATCACCTGCCCTAGGTCTAATCGCCTCTTGAGCGGGCATTTGTTAGAAGTGGCGCGTTTGCGCACTTTGGCTTTACCCTATGTCTTAGCCACCGATGGGAAGAGCTCTAATTTGGATGTCCATCTTTTAGAAGAATTGCGCCATGCCCTCTTTTCTTTACCCGGCCCCTTAGAGCACAACGCGCAAGATTTATTGCTGGCTTGCACCGCGCATGCTAGCAAGGCTTTGGGTTTGAATAATGGGGTTTTGCAAGAGGGCAAAGATGCGGATTTGGTACTTTTTAGCGCTAAAAAAGCCCACACCCCCCTAGACATTCTCTTAAGAATCCTCCAAGCCCAAAAGGCACGCGCGCTCTACATTCAAGGCAGGCGCGTCATCCCCGGTTCTTTAAGCAGTCGTCATTTCTAGCCCTTGAAGTTTTGCATCGTTTGCAATAACTCAACTCAAGAGTATCTTTAAAGGGAACATTTGACATACTTCTCAATAACTAAAGTGAGGAGATTCTAACTTTAGTGGAGATCGTGAATTCAGACAGGACAGCTCGCCTTGGGGTCTTATATTCCCTATTCCAAAGGGCAAAATTATTAGATACGAGTTAAAAGGAACATGATGGTAAAAATGATCCTCTTGGGGTTATGTCTTTTAAGTACTTTGCAATCTACGCAATATTTTTTTAAGGATTTTCGTTCCGATGATTTGGAACGCGCTATTCATTTGCATCGAAAACTTAAGAAAGAAATTCAAGCGTGTGTGCAACTTAATACATTGCCACACTATACCCCAACAGGTGAAAGAAAAGCCGATCTATGTAGTGCAGAGTTTAAGAGATCGGCCACTTTATCCTACGATTTGGCTTTAGGTTTTCTGACAAGTGGAAAAAAAGAATATGCAGAAAGGGCTCGAGAGATTTTAGAGAAATGGTCTCAAAGCCTTGAAATGGTTAGCTCAAAGGAGGCTGAAAATTTGATCAATTTCTATATGCCCTATATGAACATGGCTTACCTTTTTATCCGCTCAAAATTCGCTAGTCATATGTTTGAACGATTCTCTAGTAACATGTTAGCCTATGCGCGTTATAGCAAAGACAATAATATTGGGGCTTGGAGCGTGCTTTTTGGCGTGAGTACAGCGCTTGTTACCAACGATCGCGATCTGCTTTTAAGGATGGCGGATAAGTGGCAAAAATGGATTTTAAATGCCATTGATGAAAACGGCGTGATGGTAAAAGAGATTGTGCGTAGCAATACATCCAACTATAACGGCGGACCCACTAAGGGCATTAAAGGTATTGCCTATACACATTTTGCGCTTGAACCTATCAGTGTGGCCGGACAACTGCTTGCAGAGAATGGCTTTAATCTATGGCACAGCCGTGCAGCGCAAAAACTTTTTAAAGCCTACAATAAAACCGCAGAATGGGTGCTCAACCCTGAGACCTTTCCTTACTATCAACCAAACTTAGTAGGTGTCCACCATGATGCCTATTTTCTTTTACTAAACAAATATTCTAAGAGTTTAGCGGGACAACAGGCAATCAAACAAGACCATTTTGAGAGTGACCGTTTTAGATTGCAATTTAATCGTGATTTAATAAAAAATTAAATAAGAATCCTGCCCGGTTTTAAGCTTTTTTTAAGCTAATGGGACTGGGTTTCAAAATCAGCGTGGAATGACTTTTAGTTTCGAAGATGCCTACTAAAACTTCCGCGTTGAAAGCAAGACCTCGACACCCTCCCCCTAACTTTAGCTATAGCTATAGAGATTCTAGGATCATCAAGAATCTGCCCCTCTTAAGTGCGTCTTAACATCTCTCCTCCAAGAGTGGCTTCTCCCACCTATGAATATGAACATTGATACTTGCGTTTAATCTCTATCCCAAGAAAAGCCACAAGAGGGATAATTTAACGAGCACTATATGCTC
>NZ_FZMF01000066.1 GCF_900197685.1 Helicobacter baculiformis
CATGGGGCGATGGTGGGGGGGGTTTTAGAGGGCGTGCCTGCCGGGCTAAAACTAGACTTGGATTTTATCCAAACAGAGGTCAATAGGCGTAGAAGTGTGAACGCCTTCACCACCCCCCGCCAAGAGGAGGATAAGATTGAGATTGTGAGTGGGGTCTTTGAGGGGGTGAGCACGGGCGCGCCCATCGGGCTCTTGGTGCACAATAAAAATGTGCGCTCTAAAGACTATGACGCGCTCAAAGAGACTTTTCGCCCCGGGCACGCCGATTTTACCACCTTTGCCAAATACGGCATTCGTGATCATAGGGGCGGGGGGCGTAGCTCGGCTAGAGAGAGTGTGATCAAAGTGGGCGCAGGGGCGATTGCCAAATTGCTTTTAAAAGAAGTGGGCATAGAGGTGGCTAGCGGGGTGTTTGGTGTGGGGGGAGTGCAGGCTGAAGAGCTAGACTTTGAACACGCGCTAAGTAGCCCTATTTTTAGCCTAGATAAAAACGCCCAGCAAGCCCAACAAGAGGCGATCTTGCACGCCAAAAGGGCGGGAGATAGTTTGGGAGGGGTGGTGTTAGTACGCGCGCACGGGCGCACCTTGCTGGGTTTGGGCGAATTTGCTCATCGCCTAGATGCGCGCATTGCCTATGCAATGATGGGGCTCAATGGGGTGAAGGGGGTTTTTATTGGCGAGCCCCAAGCTGCGAGCATGCAGGGAAGCGCGTATAATGACGCGCTAGGCTTGCATGGGTTTAAAAGCAATTCTTGCGGGGGGGTGCTAGGAGGGTTTGGCAATGGGTCGGATTTAGTGGTGTGGGTGCATTTCAAGCCCACTTCTAGCATCGCCCTGCCCCAAGAGAGCATCACCACCCAAGCAGAGCCCACGCAAATTACCCTTAAGGGCAGGCATGACCCCTGTATTGCCATTCGGGGGAGTGTGGTGTGCGCGAGCTTATTAGCCTTGATTTTGGGGGATTTTGTGTTGAGCAACACGCATGCGCGCCTCAATCAGATCAAGGCATGTTATGGCTATTAGGGATTTTGTGCTAAAATGGAGTGGAAAGGCGACAAGTATGGATAACACCCGTAAAACTAAATTACATGCCAGAGACATGCAGGGGATTTACCAAAGTTTAGAATCCGGTAAAAATAAGGTGCAGGCTAAAAGACTAGCGCCCAATCAGATGCTCCTAGAATCTCAAGAAGGCGTGTTAGATACCAAAGAGGCTTGGTTTGTACAAGACGATCAAGATCAAAAGTTCGTTGTTTTGCCTGAGGTTTTATTGCAATACATTGTGCAGGTGATTCAAAAAGCCTATGAGGAGAAGGTCATGGTAGAGTTGGAGCGTGATATGGCTGCGCTCACTCCTATAGACTTCAAGGACGCAATGGCAGTTGTTTTTAAGAAGCTCGAAGGCATGCGTGGGCACGATGGGAGCTTGCCTAAAATTTCTTCATTGGACTTTGTTAAACAGATTAAAAGGCAACACCCAAATTTGTTTTTTAATCTACCTGATTTTTTGGAATCCAAACACCAAGAAGGTTTTTTGGATATGGATAACCTAGAAAATATTCCCTTTTAGCCGTGGATACTCTAGATTTCCAACAATTTGCGCACCACTCTAAGCCCGGCCCTAGATACACGAGTTACCCCACGGCTGTGGAGTTTCATGCCGGCTTTCAAGAACGCGATTTGATCCAAGCCTTGGCACGCTCCCAAACAGAAGTCCCTCTCTCTTTGTATTTTCACCTGCCCTTTTGCAAAAGTCCTTGCTATTTTTGCGCCTGCAATGTGATTTATAGCAGTAGCGAGCGCAAGAAAGAACGCTACATTCTCTATTTGCAAAAAGAATTAGAGCTGTTAAAAGAGCATTTAGACACGGGGCGCGAGGTGGTACAATGGCATTTTGGCGGGGGCACGCCCACTTTTTTTAACGCGGAGCAACTAGAACGCATTATTAAGAGCATTAAAGCCGTGTTTTCTAATTTTGCTCCCGATGCCGAGTTGGCTTGTGAGATCGACCCACGCCACTTCAATTACGATCAAATGCGCGTCCTGAAAGAACATGGCTTTAATCGCCTGAGTTTTGGCGTGCAGGATTTTGAGCCAGTGGTGCAAAAGGCGGTCAATCGTCTGCAAAGTTTTGAGCTCGTGCGCGAGAAAGTAGAGTTAGCCCGCGCATTTGGAATCAATTCGCTCAATTTTGATCTCATCTATGGGCTGCCTTTTCAGAATGTAGAGAGTTTTCAACACACCTTAGAACAGGTGTTGCGCCTAGACCCCGATCGCTTGGCTGTGTTCAATTACGCCCATGTACCCTGGATCAAGCACACCATGAAAATAGACCCCGCCACCCTGCCCACCCCTAGCCAAAAATTAGAGATTTTGCGCTTTTTGATCGCTTTTCTCACCCAACATGGCTATGAAATGATTGGCATGGATCACTTTGCCAAAAAGGATAATGAGCTGTACTTAGCCTTGCAAAACAAGCAATTACGGCGTAATTTTCAAGGCTACACCACGAAGAAATTCTCTCAAACCATCGGGGTGGGCGTTACAAGCATTGGGGAGGGGTTGGATTATTACACTCAGAATTTTAAGGATTTAAAAGCCTATGAGCGCGCGCTAGATGAGGGGCATTTGCCCGTAGAGCGGGGCATTGCTTTGAGTGCAGAGGATCGTTTGCGCAAAGAGGTCATCATGGCTTTGATGAATAATTTAGAGTTGGATTTTGGGGCGATTGAGCGCGCCTTTAGCATTGATTTTAAAGCCCATTTCAAGCAAGCCCTAGAGGCGTTAAAGCCTTACGAACAAGAGGGCTTGTTAAGCATGGACGCGCATGGTTTGAAAACCAGCCCCACAGGGGCGATGTTGGTGCGCAATATCGCGATGGTCTTTGATGCGTATTTGGACAAACACCATGGGGATCAAAAATTCAGTAAAACCCTCTAAATTAGGGGCGTGGCTCCATGAAGACATTGAGCGCACCACGCAGGCTTGTGTCAAGTGTGGCAAGTGCGTGCCTAGTTGCACGATTTATCGTATCCACAAAGACGAAACCACCTCTCCGCGCGGGTTTTTAGACCTCATCGCTTTGGTCAAACAAGAGAATTTAGAGCTCAACACCTCTTTAAAACATATTTTTGAGAGTTGTTTTCTGTGCACCACTTGCGTACAAGTCTGCCCCTTCCACTTGCCCATTGATAGCATGATTGAAAGAGTGCGCGTTTTGAGCGCGCGCAAACATGGGATCGCTTGGCATAAAAAGCTTTACTTCTTTTTGCTCAAACACCCCCGCTTGATGGACTTTGTCTTTTCACTCTGCAGCGTGAGCGCGCCCTGTGCTTTTAAACAAGTGGGAGATAAAATCCATTGGCGCTTCCAACGCGTTAGCCCCAAAATCCTAGCCAAGCGCGCGCTTTTCCCCTTTGCGCGCACTAGCTTTTTGCGCACCCATCAGGGCGTGATCCCCCCTAAAGCCCCTTTAGAAAACATGCCCGCTCAAAGTGTGGGGATTTTTATTGGGTGTTTGGGCAATTACAATTACCCTAGCGTGGGCAAAAGTTTACTCACCATTTTAGACAAGCTCAATATCAGTGCGCACATCCCCAAACAATTTTGTTGTGGCGCGAGCGCCTTTTTCACTGGGGACATAGACACCGCCCTTTTTTTGGCTAAAAAGAATGTGGATTTACTCACAGAAGTAGCCACACACACAGAGGCGATCTTAGTCCCAGAAGCCACTTGTATTAGCATGCTTAAAAAAGATTATGCGCATGTTTTTGAGAGTATCTCTGATACCCAAGAGCGGGAGGTGTGGTTAGAAAAATGGCGCAAGGTAGCAGACAAATTAGAATTTGCCTCTAGCTTTCTAACCCACCATAGCCCGCTCTTGCAGGTGCTCAAAACCTACCCCAAAAATCCCCTCACTCTGACCTACCACGACCCCTGCCATGCTAAAAAAGTCTTGGGAGTGTATAAAGAACCCCGCGCGCTTTTAGGGGCGAATTTTAGCCTCACTGAAATGCCAGAGAGCGATCGTTGCTGTGGTTTTGGGGGGGTGAGCATGCAAAGCGATCATTACGCCTTGAGTGTGCAAGCAGGCTTGCCCAAAGCCCAGCACATCGCCAACACCAAAGCCCAAGTGGTGAGCGCGGAGTGTTCCGCCTGCCGTGTCCAGCTCAATAACGCCCTGCACCAAATTGACGCGCCCACGCAATTTTTACACCCCCTAGAGCTCATCGCGCGCGTTTTACAGAATTCAAAAACATGCTAACATGCCTTTTTAACTACATTAAGGAGTTTTCATGTCAACGCGCATTCCAGCTAAGGGTTTTGCCATCCACTCTAAGGATGGTAAGTTTGAAAAATTTAATTTTACACGCCATCCTCTAGGCGAAAAAGACCTTTTGATCGAGATTGAATTTTGTGGAATTTGCCATAGTGATATTCATGCTGCTTACAGCGAGTGGGGAGAGGCGATCTATCCTATGGTGCCTGGGCACGAAATTGCAGGCATAGTCAAAGAAGTTGGGTTTAAGGTCAATAAATTTAGAGTGGGTGATAAAGTGGGCGTAGGATGTTTTGTTAACTCATGTAAGGTGTGTGAAGCTTGCACTAGCGATCAAGAACAACTATGCGCTAATAATAAAGTTGTCTTCACTTACGATTGCCTTGACTATTTCCATGACAATGAACCTCACATGGGCGGGTATTCTGATAAGATTGTGGTTGATGAGGACTATGTCATTAAAGTCCCTCAAGACGCACCTCTGGAAAAAATTGCTCCTTTGCTATGCGCGGGGATCACCACCTATTCGCCTTTAAAATTCTCCAAAATCAAAGAGGACTCAAGAGTAGGCATTGCAGGCTTTGGGGGCCTAGGGCATATGGCTCTCAAGTATGCCTTGGCAATGGGGGCTGAAGTAAGCGTCTTCGCACGGAGCGAAGCGAAAAGGGAACAGGCCCTTAGCATGGGGGCAAAGCATTACTACACAACCCCCGAAGATGCTAAGCCTTGGAGCTTGGATTTGATTATCTCGACCATCCCCACAAACTATAAATTGCTAGACTATGTCAAATTACTTGCCTATAATGGAGAACTTGCCATTGTGGGTATTCCTCCTAAGGAGGTGATGCCTAGCATTAGTGCGATTGAGCTTATCAAACAAGGCAATCGTAAAGTTTATGGTTCGCTGATTGGTGGCATCAAAGAAACCCAAGAGATGATGGATTTTTCTATCCTGCACAATATTTACCCTCAGATCCAGCTTATCGAAGGTAAGGATATTGATCAGGCTTACTACAATCTTACCCATGCTAATGCCCCCTTTAGATATGTTATTGACATGAAAAAATCCTTGGGGGCTTAATGGGTTTTATGCCTAGAAGGGGTGGCATGCCCAGGATCGGCTACCTCTTTGCACTCGGGGCGTTTTTGAGTTCGTCAGCCTCCCTAAGAGCTTTTGATTACAAATTAAGTGGTTTTGCTAACCAAGCCTCCGTTATTGGCTTTGATCAGCATGCTGTGGATAGAAGCAAAGGGATTTACCCGATGCAGCGCTATGCCACCATTACAGGTTATCTTTCTCTTGGATTTAACCTTCTGCCCAAAAGCTTAGCTGCGCATAGTTTGAAGGGAAGTATTGGGGGCATGGTTGGAGGGGTACTCTATGATGGCACAAAAAAGTTTTCCGGGGGCTCAGTAGTGTACCAAAACTTCGCCTACTATGACGGCTTTATGGGTGGAGGGGCAGATGTTTTACAAAGCGATAGCATCACAATCAAAAACCAAAAGATGACTAATTATAGTCATTTTTATGTCTTTAGCGATGCCTACTTGGAATACAACTACAAGGACTATTTCGGGATTAAAGCAGGGCGTTACCGCTCACAAGCTTATTACAAAACAGGGCAAACGCAAGGATTTGAAGTCTATGGACAATTTAAAAATGTGCGCCTTTGGTGGTTTAGTTCTTGGGGGCGGGCATATTCAACGGGGGCACTTTTAAGGGATTGGTATGCGTCTAGGGTAGTTTATAGCGGCATTTATCATAAAAATGCTCAAGGGGGCTACACGCCTACAGGACATAAAATCGCTTATGGTACGCATGCTATTCAACTTACCTATGAAAAATACCACTTTTTAGTTGAGGGATTTTTCTATTTTTCGCCCAAAATGTTCAATGCACCCGGCTTTAAGATAGGTTGGGATAGTAACCCCAATTTTACGGGCAAGGGTTGGCGTTCTAACACCCAAATCAGTGCTTTTTTCCCTTTTTACTATCCGTGGATGTTGGTTAAAGAAAATGGAAGCGCGCTCTACCGCTATGATAATCCTGCAACGCAAAATGGGCAGAGTTTAATTATTCGTCAACGCTTTGATATTGATCAATTTTATATCCTAGGGACTTTTTATAAGAATTTCCGCAATGTAAATACGTGGGTGGGTAACACAGGTAACCCTGCAGGTGTTGAATTTTATGGCAATAGTCTTTGGGCAGGTTATGTAGGCACAGCCTTAAAGGCTGATGCCGTTACAGGAGCTCTTGTTTATGGAGGCACACATTTTAACAAGAAATTTGCATGGCGCATGACTTGGCAATGGAGTAGCGCGCCCGTTTCTTATGAGGGGCGCGTGGTACTCTCCTTGAGCTATCAATTCACCCCCTATTTAAAAGGATTGGTGGACCTAGCCTACTATGGAATCCACACCAATAAAGGTTATCAAGCTGGTTTGAACGCTTATTGTAACCCTAGCACTACCTATTGCGGGGGTGGTTATCAGGATCGTAGTGCACTTTATACTCAGCTTATTGCCTCTTTTTAAAGCTCTTTGACAGAAATCCTACATAGCAAACACGATGTGTTTGTTTTAGTGGGTGGGATGAGTGCCACTCGTTGTGATATAACCCTCGCACACATTCGCATCTGTGGGGGGGTACGCAAAAGTCACGCCTCTATTAGATTGATGTGTGAGACGCGGTGCGCTTGTTCCTTACGAGCAACATCGGCCTAGGAAACCCAAAATGTCTTTAGCGTTTGGGCACATCACATGAGTCCTGCGCACATTTCAATTGACGGTACTCAAAAAACCTTTTAAAGCAATAAAATAGACTCGTTAGCAAGGTGAGCCCCACCACAAAACCTAAAGTCTTAGAAAAACTTAAGCTGGCGGTGATAAAGGCAACTAAGGCACATAAGGCACTCAAAGTTGCATAGGGTAATTGGGTTAAGAAGTGGCTTTGTATAGAACAACCCGCCCCTGTAGCTGAAAGAATCGTGGTGTCTGAAATAGGCGAAGCATGATCGCCATAAACCGCGCCTGAAAGAATGGCTGCTACTGCCAATACCAAATCTCCTCCTAGTCCTGCACTCATGCTAGTCCCAATGGGCAACATGATTGCAAATGCCCCCCAGCTAGTGCCTGTGCTAAAGGCAATAAAGCCCGAGATCACAAATAACACCATACTTAGCCACACACTTGCACTTTGAAAATGCCCTATAAGACTGGCTAGATACACTCCAGTTTGCAAGTCGTCGCGAATCAGAGGACCAATCGTCCATGCTAAGATGAGCACCAAAATCGCTCCTTGCATACTCTTAAACCCTTGAATTGCAAGAGGAATCAATGCACGCGCTTGTAAATATTTTTTAGCCAAAATTAAAGTGATACCTAGAGAAATAAGTCCTCCAGCAAAAAGAGAAAAACTAGTTTGCGTATTTTTGAGAATGTCCAATGGATTAAAACTTTGGGCATGGACATAACCTGTATAAAAAATAAGCGCACAAGTGCTTGAAATTAGAATTGCCACACTGCTTAGCAAGAGCGATACGGGGGCTTTGGACCCCTCTTGTTGAATAGGGCTTAAGTCTTGCACACCGATATTTTTATAACGCGCCATAGCGGGCAAATTGATCTGCCATAGGATTGTCAAAAACACCGCAACAAGCGCAAACCACGCGTAATAATTGCTCGTGATACTGCTAAGCAAGAGCGCAAAGCTATTTTCAATCCCTTCATTTTGCATCACCCCCACAATATAAGCTCCCCAGCTAGAAATGGGCATGAGCATGCACACGGGCGCGGAGGTGGAGTCGATGATGTAAGCTAGCCTCTCGCGACTACTTTGATGGGCATCATTAAGAGATTTACTCACCTGCCCGACAATGAGAGCATTAAAATAATCATCAATAAAAATCACCAACCCCGCAAAGAGGGCGACAAATTCGGACTGCCGTGCACTTTTGACGAGTTTGCGCGCCTTGAGCACAAAAGAAGCGCTCGCTCCTGAAGCGCTGATCACTTGGGTTAATATCCCCAAGATCACCAAAAAGGCAAAAATGTAAAGACTATTTGTATTGAGCGCAAAGGCGGGAGTGTTGCTATAGAAAACCGCACTCAACTTGGCATAAACAAGTTTAAGCATGTTCCAAAAACTATCACTCACCAACCATGCCCCCAAGATAATCCCACTTAGGAGTGAAAACACGACGCGCTTAGTGAATGCCACCATAACAATCACCGCTACAGGCACTAACAAACTTAAAACAGAATGCCCCATGAAAACCTTAAAATTGTTAGAAGATGCTGGCCGGGAGAGAGGGATTCGAACCCCCGGAGGTGTTACCCTCAACGGTTTTCAAGACCGCCGCTTTCAACCACTCAGCCATCTCCCGTCAATGTAGAAAAGTTAAATCGCAAATATTGGAGGCGACGCCCGGATTTGAACCGGGGATCAAGGTTTTGCAGACCCATGCCTTACCGCTTGGCTACGTCGCCATGGTGCCCAAAGCCGGACTTGAACCGGCACGGTATTGCTACCGAGGGATTTTAAGTCCCTTGTGTCTACCTATTCCACCACCTGGGCAGAGGTGCAAAAGGGGAAGGTGTTAAAACACCCCAAATACGCCTAATCGCCTTTTACAATTGTGGTATACTTGCCATAGAAACCTAAATAATTCTCTACTTTAGTGTCCACAACTTTAATATCAGTAATGCCGCCTGCTTTAGCTGCTGCTTCCACAGAACAATCCCCGAGTGCAACAATGCTCAAGTAGCTTTGACAAACAGCGCGCCCTTCTTTAGAGTACTTCGCATCTTTTCCAGAAACAGGAAGTTTCACACCCGTATACAGACCACCCACAGGAATAGAAGTGCCACAACCTGTAATTAACAAGCCCGCGCATATACAAAAACCTACAATTTTAACAAGGTTCACCATTGTAACCCCCGCGACTAAAATAAACTTGGAGCGGGAAACGGGGATCGAACCCGCGGCCCCGACCTTGGCAAGGTCGTGCTCTACCACTGAGCTATTCCCGCAAAAACACTTATTCTAACAAGACTTCTCTAAAAAGTCAAGCCGTGTTTCTAACAGCCTCTTGGTATAGGGGTTTTTGGGCGCGCTAAAGACGCTCTCTACACTCCCGCTCTCCACCACCCGCCCCTTTTCTACGACCAAGACAAAATCACAAATGCTCTCGATCACATCTAAATCATGGCTAATAAAAAGATAGCTTAGATCGAGCTTTTCTTGCAATTCTAATAACAAACCCAGCACCACCTTTTGCATGCTCTTATCCAGCGCTGAGGTGGGTTCATCCATCACCACCACTTGGGGGTGCAAGAGGATCGCCCGGGCAATCGCCACGCGTTGGCGTTGCCCCCCACTAAGCTCAAAGGGGTAGTAAGTGAGATATTTTGCCTCCAAGCCCACCGCCTCTAAGCTAGCTTGCGCGGCTTGTATACTCCCCTTACCCCCCACTCCATGAAACGCCTCTAGTAAGATTTCTTGCACACTCCAACGCGGGTTTAAGGAGGCATAGGGGTTTTGAAACACCATTTGTAAAGACTTGCGGTAGGGCTTAAAACTCTTGCGATTGAGCTGACTCACACTCTGCCCTAAGACAAATTGCTCCCCTACTGAGGCGATGAGCTTTAAAATCCCTAGAGCGAGCGAACTCTTCCCGCTCCCGCTCTCCCCGATAATCCCCAAAGTTTGGCGCGCATGCAGGCATAAATTCACCCCCTGGATGGCGATGCGCACCTTATTAGCCCCTAAAAAGCGTTTTTGCACATAATGCACCCCAAAATCTTGTAATCTTAGGGTTTCTTGCCCCTGTTGTAGGGGTTTTTTGTGCGGGAGATGGCGCGCTTCTAAGAGTAGCCTTGTTGTGGGGTGGGCGGGGTGTTTGAATAAAGTGTCAATCGCGTTGTGTTCGCACAGCTGCCCGCCCTGCAAGACATAGACATATTCAGCCAACCACTGCACCGCGCCTAGATCATGGCTGATGAGCAAGATCGCCATGTGGTTTTGTATACTTAGAGTTTTAAGCAATTCTAAAATCTGCATTTGTACCTGCGCGTCTAGGGCGGTGGTGGGTTCATCACAGATCAAGAGCTTGGGGCGGTTGATAATGCTCATCGCGATCGCCACGCGCTGGTTTTGCCCCCCACTGAGTTGGTAAGGGTAACGCTCTAGCAAGTCCATCCCCAAGCCCACTTGATTCATCGCCTCTTCAAGACGGGTGGCAAACTCTTGTTTAGGGCAGCTTTGGTGCAGGCGCAAGCTCTCAGTAATTTGGGTTTTGATCTTGTGGAGGGGGTTGAGCGCGCTTAGGGGTTCTTGAGCGATGTAGGCGATGTCCTTACCCCTGATGGCGCGCAATTGCGCGGGCTTTAAACCCAAAAGGTCTTGATCTTCAAAGAGAATCTTACCCCTTAGGGGGCGCACAAGGGGGGTGAGTTGCAAAATCAAACGGGCTAGTGAGCTCTTCCCGCTCCCACTCTCCCCCACTAGAGCCACCCTTTGTGCCTTCTCTATTTTAATGCTAATGTCTTGTAATAAGAAATCCTGCCCCACGCGCGCGCTTACGCGATCCAAGCGCAACAACGGGCTATTTGAAATTGGTGGCGTCAAAGGCATCGCGCACTCCTTCCCCGATAAAAACTAGAATGGACAATAATAGCGCGATCGCAAAAAAGCCCACTAAGGCTAAATGCGGGGCGTAAAGATTGTTCTTGCCCTGTTCTAAAAGCTCCCCTAAAGACGCGCTCCCAATGGGCATGCCAAAGCCCAAGAAGTCCAAACTCGCCAACGCCCCTATACTGCCGGCCATGATAAAGGGGATGTAGGTCGTGGTCGCCACCATCGCATTGGGCAGAATATGATAGAAAATCACGCGCGCATCGCTCACCCCCAAAGCATAAGAAGCGCGCACATAGTCCATATTGCGCCCCCTGAAAAACTCGGTGCGCACCACTTGGGCTAAACCCATCCAAGAAAAGGCTAGCACCAAAGCTAAAAGCCACCAAAAGCTAGGGGTGAACATGCTTGAAAGAATGATGAGTAAAAATAACATGGGGAATCCCGCTCCAGATCTCTATAAAGCGTTGCCCTAAGAGGTCTAAAAGCCCCCCATAATAGCCCTGAAACGCCCCCACCCCCACGCCTACCACCACGCTAAAAGCGCTCAAGAGCAGGGCAAAGAGGATAGAAACCCGGTAGCCATAGACAAGCCTTGCCAACACATCGCGGGCTTGATCGTCTGTGCCCAGCCAATGTTGCCAACTAGGCGGGGTGGGCGCGCTCTGTTTTAAATCCATCACAATGGTGTCGTAAGAATAGGGGATCAGAGGACGAATCACAAAAGCGTCTTTGAGGAGGTGGTTTTTGACATAGGGGTCGTTATAATCCGCGCTGGTGTAAAAGTCCCCCCCAAAAGCGGTTTCTGGGTAATCTTTAAAGATGGGGAAATACGCTTTGTGATCCTTATAGATGAATAAGGGCTTGTCATTCACCCACAACTCCGCGCCCAAGCAGAGCACGAACAAAACAAGGAAGAGCACCAACGCCCACAACGCCCGCCTATTCTCCTTAAACGCCCGCCAACGCCTCGCATGCACACTCACCACAATCATCCCTTTATTCGATGGAGCATTTTATCAGATTTTAAAAGATCTTGGTAAAATTCATAAAAATATCTGAGCTTTTATAGTTGCTGATAAATTTGAGTCGCTCAGAACCGGGATTATTGGGACTCATAAGCACGCGAGTCTGATCGATTAAGGGTACATGGATTCCTAAGCTCCATTTGAAAGTGTCCACACGGATATGAATTCCAAAGGTGGCATCGATATTAGCGTTATTGCTCACCTGAAGACTGCCGAGATTAGAAAATTGTGTGGTCCAAATATTGACCAAGCCTAACAATCCACCAAAAAAACCATAGGCATAAATTTTGAGCGATCGATAAGGCGATTTTTCAATCTTACTATAAACATTAACAAGTAAATTTCCACCTAATCCTAAGCTGTAGCGATTTACATTGTTAATGTTGCTGAGACTGGTGGCGAATTTGTCCATGTATAAGTAGCGATAAGAGAGGTAGCCATAGCAAGAAGCACCTATAAAGGGTGTAAAGTATTTTTGATATCCCCCTTGTAATTGAAAGCCTAATTGTATAGAATGGGAACGCAGATTGCTACCATCTAATTCTTTCGCAGCATTGCCTCCACCTACGTCTATACCCACAGACAAGATTCCCCCGTCTAAGTAAGAAGCAAAAGGGTGGGCAATTAAGGGAGTCCCCAAACATAAACAAAAGTTCAGTATGAGAGATTTTGCCATGTGTTCCATCCAAAACGAGGATTATAGCATGCCCAAAGCATTCAATAAAAAGAGACGAAGTTCAAAAAGAGATTAGCACTCTTATAGTTATCTAGGAAGGTAAATACCTCCGTACCTATGGGTTTTTGCATTGTAAGCTTACGATTTCCGTTTGTCAAGGGCATCTGCACGCCAAACATCCACTTAAAGCGGTTGATGCGCATGCTCAAGCCTAGAGTGGCGTTAAGATTCACATTGTTGCGCATATAATGGGTGCGATCCCCAAAGAAACTAGCACTCCACAAATTGAAAACTCCCAAGAGTCCAGCAAAAACCCCGTAAGATTGAATTCTAGGGGTATCGCCAGCCCGATTTAGCCTGATTTTACTATAAAAATTGAATAAAAAATTTGTTCCAAACCCTACGCTGTAGCGATTGATAGCATTAATGCGTGTGGTGAGCATAGGCTTCCCCATAACCAAATAGCGGTAAGCCAAGTGCCCATAACAAGATAACCCTACAAAAGGATTAAAGTACTTTTGGTAGCCTGCTTCTGCTTGAAGACCTGTTTGTAATTTGTTATTTTGAATGTTTGTAGGGGTGTTGAGGGAAACAAGCGGGGTTTGGGGTTTGTTGAGAGTGGGT
>NZ_FZMF01000006.1 GCF_900197685.1 Helicobacter baculiformis
GCTTTAGCTATGGGGATATATCAATAACATCCAATTGTGTCGCTCTTTACAAAATGGCTTGCCAAAGAATGGCAAAAGTTAGATTTTATATTACCTTAATTTAGAAAATTTTTTATTCAAATATCGTTATGCCAGTAGACACTTTGAGCTAAAACCCGGTAAAATATTTACCCAATAGGAGTCGTAAAAATAAAGGGTTTAGATAGTGTTTATATGCAGTGGTGATCAAAATGTCTCTTTCCAACTGTAGCATTGAAATTATATGTCATGCTAGGGAGTGCCAAGATTTGCCACTAGATTTAGAGGCGTGGTTATTGCCCAAACTTGTGCCCATCATGGAATATTTAAAACACCCTCATCATGTGGAATTAGTGCTCGTGGACGCTCTAGAAATCGCAAGACTTAATCTAGAGTTTAGAAACCTCGATAAAAGCACTGATGTGCTGAGTTTCCCTCTAGAGATGCCCGGACATACATTGTTAGGCAGTGTGGTGATCAATATAGATTTAGCCTTGCAAGAGAGTCAAGCGCGTGCGCATTCTTTGTTAGATGAGATCGCCTTACTTTTCACACATGGCTATTTACACTTGCTAGGTTACGATCATGAGCGTGATCAAGGACAACAACGTATCTTAGAACAAGAGATTATTGCCCATTTCAACTTACCTCTTAGCTTGATGGCACGCACAGAGTTAACTTAGCGTGCTCAATGGTTTTTAAATTTTCCTGCCATTTAGAACTATAGAGCGCATGGCGCATAGTTTTGGGGATCTTTAAGAGTCGGCATTGTTCCTTGTAAGCTTTTGGTAGAGTCAGCTGTTGTGCAACATGTGGCATGGAGCCCACAAATACAAACCCTTGTAGTGCCCCCACGCAATAGATTTTAGCTTGAGTGCTGAAGTGTGCGTTAAAGCGCTGACGCACTAGTTCTAAGCGCTGCTTAGTGCTCAGTACATAGCCTAATTTTTTCAGGAATTGGTCTACATGATATATCTGCTGTCTGGACTCTAAGGCAAGGAAAATATATGTCCCAACAATGTAAAAACTTGAAATAGGTGGATAGAGCGCGTTCTTTTCTTGTTCTAACCACTTAAAACTACGCCGTACTCCTGCACTAAAACCTGCAATTGCCAAAAAAGCATTACTCAAGCCATGTCTAAAAGCGTTGCGTCGGAAGTACTGCATATCATTACTAATGTCGTGGAAGTAAGTATAGCCTTTTGTATGTACAAAATGTTCAAGCGTACTTTTTGGAGTATAGAGGAGAGGACGCACTAAATAGTAAGTATATCCAGCGGTCTCTCTAGACTCTAAAAGGTTAAATCCTAATAGAGTCTGCAAACTTGCCCCCTTAGCTAGTTGCATTAATAGCCACTCTAACTTATCATTAAGATGGTGGGCTAAGAGCACGCATTTGTAGTCATAGTGTGTAGCAAGCTGTGCAAAAAACTCATGGCGGCATGCGCGCGCACATGCCTCCACATTAGCACCTTGAAGTTTGACATAGTGCACATAAACTTGCTTAGCGTGTTCGCTGGCAAGTTTGCGCGCATAAGCAACCTCCTGATCTGCCTGTGCACGCAAGCCATGATGAACAATTGCAATGTCAAACATGATATTTTTTTCTAGCAACAAATAAAACAATGCGACAGAATCTAGCCCTCCAGAAAAAGCTAATAAGCACTTGAATCCCCTTAGATGTTCTAGTCCTTCTAGCGATATTTGCCTCTCAAGCATATTTTACAAAAAAATACCGAGCTCTACCTAGCTATATTAAAGAAGTTTTACAAAGCAAACCTAGCGCGATTTAGGCGTGCTAACCAACAGTGCGCGCCCGGCACCTAGATAAGTTAAGAGCGCGCCTAATCCAAAGAGTACGCCAGAAACCCCCAACACATAGCCCAAATTCTGCCCAGAGAATGCCCCAATGAGCATATTATTAAGATGATAAAAGGGCGAAGAAGTGATAAAGATTTGCCCCCAACTAGGCAAAGCCTGCAAGGGGATGAAGACATTAGAGGACATGATCGCATAGAGATTGATCACATTGGCAATGGCGAGCATGTTTTGATTATTATTCAGGTATTTGACCACCCCTAATGCCACACCAGAGCAAAACACCCCCGCCAAGCCCAATGTGAGCAAGCCTAAGAGAAAGTTCCCCACGCTTAAAGATGGCAAAATCCCTAGCACGCTAAAACTCCCTAAAATAAAAAGTGCGCTAAAGCCCAATACGATCGCCAAGCGCGATAAAACTATCGCTAAGGTGATTTCTAAATAGCTAGCCGGTGTTGCCATGTAAAATAAAAGGGCTTTAGAAGCCCTAGCGCTGCCCAAAGCTTGGGCTAGCCCAAAAATGGCTGTGGAGATGAGGGTGAGCATCACTAGACCCACTACGCTAGCAAAGCGAAAATCGGGCGCATGGGTGTGTTCAAACACCCCAATGAGAAAAGCCAACATCAAAATAGGGTAGGCTAGAGTCCAAAAGATAGCGACCCGATAAGTGATATAGGACTTAAACTCCAAGATAAAGATCGCATAAATGTGGCGCATGAACTACTCCTTCTCCCAATGGTTTAAAGCCAAAAGCAAGTCCTGCGCCTTTGTGGGGCGTAAGTTGAGCCCCATGCGCTTGGTAGATAGGGGCGGTTCTCTTAAGCAGTCTTTTAAAGCTGTTGTGCCAAAGAATATAGCATGCTGGCTGTCTAGGCGCATTGTTAGTTGGTATTTATCCTTGAGGGTTTGGGTAATATCCTGACACTCGGCTTCATTTTCATAAGAAACTTCTAAGGCTAGATCGCCCAAGAGGGTTAAAATCCCCTCTGTCAAAGTGCCATGTTGGAGGATCCGCCCCTGATGCAAGCACAAAACCCGCGTGCAACTCTGTAAAATTGCGGCGTTATGCGTGGCGATCAAAGAGGTTTTTTTGTCCTTGTTGCGCGCGCTAATGGCTTCTGCCACGCGCATAATGGTGGGCTCATCTAAACTCGATTCGGGCTCGTCTAAAATCAAGAGATCGGGGTTATGCCCCAAACTCAAATCCAATTTCAAGCGTTGTTTCTGCCCATCTGAAAAGCTGTCATAAAGCTTAGAGAGCAAATCTTGCGGGAAAAAGTCAAGTTGGCAGGAGCCATATATATGCTCATAAAACTTGACAAGGTCTTTAGCTTTGAGTCCAACCGGGAAGTTAATAGAGGGCGCGCTATAGCCAACTTTAGCGTGCAAGGGCGGGGTGGTGTTGGCATAGGCGATCCCATTTAAGCTAGCTTGCAGCGCAAAATCTGGGCGAAAGCCCAACAACGCGCCTAGCAGAGTGGATTTACCCGCCCCATTGCTCCCAATAAGGGCTGTGCTGGTGTGCTCTGCAAAACTTAAATTTTCTACACTCAAGGGGTGCAGAGGCTTTAGGTTTTCAGAACCACAGTAGCGTAAAATTTGGATATCAAGACGCACTAAAAACGCCAAACATAGTTAGCATAAATCGCCACAGCGCGACGGAAACCATTATAGGCGGGAACAATAGGAATAAGCATTCCCAATTCTACACCATGATGGTAAAGGAAATTAGCGCGAATCCCCACATTAAGAGGAAGCTGGAAATTGGAAACAGAGCCTCTTTGAAAAATCCAGCTACTGCCCAACAACATCAACCCACCATAAGTGCCTATCACATACTTTTTAGTTCCATAGAAATCATAGAGTACATCTGCGCCCACGCCATAGCTAATATTGCTAAGACCGCTACCACCGCTCACGCTGAAATTTCCATAGTAACGAGCCCCAAGATTCTTTCTCTTATTGAAGAATTGTTGATAACCTCCGCGGATATCTATCCCTCCGATATTACCATTTCCGCCCCATTTAGTGGTGAAATAGGCATACTGCACGCCTCCACTGATATAAGCCCCATCTCTCTCTGCATGCAAGGGTGCAACACCTAAGCCCAACACGCCTACAAGCCCTGCAACCGCCAAACTTCTTTTTAATGACATTGTAAAACCCTTCCTATCAAGATAGTGAAGCTCAATTCTAAGCTAAACGCCCTAAAAATGGGTTTAATCATTCTTGGTAGAACCCCTCAATAAACACACTGTATTTAGCACTCTTTATAGGCAAAATATATGCCATGTCATCCTAATTATTTTGACTGGTTTTTAGTGGCGTAAGTGTCTATTCTTTTTTGGCTTTTTGAGGCTGTATTGGATAGCATGTTTTCTTTTAGTGGCATGAACTTAAGGAATTGGATTAAAACATTCTCATTTTTAATACTTCTTTAGTTGAGAGATAGTACAATAGAGGACTACCCTCTGTGAAAAAAGGGCATTTTTGGATTGGGACTTTCAAATTTTCAAACCCATGGGGCTTACGCTTGTTCTAGCCGCTGCAGGCGGGGGTGTGCGCTTTTTAGAAGGATTACAAACCCCTATTGGCTATAAAAAACAATGGCTGCTTGTACGTGGGATACCCCTATGGCAACGAGTCTATGAGCAATTCGAGCGTTTGGGATGTTTTGAGCGCATCGTTTTGGTGGTGGGTAGTCGGATTGAGCAGGTGTTTGTGCAACAACGCCTCCCTAGTGCGTGCGTAGTATTAGGGGGCAGCACCCGTCAAACAAGTGTACAGAATGCCCTAGAGCATGTACAAAGTCGCTTTGTAGTGGTGAGTGATGTAGCGCGCTTTGGACTGGATTTGCGCGTGTTTGAAGAACTCTTAGAGGGTATGCGCACCCATCAACTAGAGGGCATTGCTCCCGCTTTGCCTCCCACAGATACTCTTATTTACGAACACCAAGCATTAGCTAGGGATCGGACTTTTTGTGTGCAAACTCCTCAAATTTGCGTGACCTCCGCACTCAAAAAAGCTTACACATTAGGCAATTTTAGCGATGAGAGTAGCGCGCTACTGCACTCAGGGGCGCGTGTGGAATTTATTCAAGGTAGTCCCCATCTGCACAAACTCACCACCACTTGGGATTTAGCCACACTAGCTCCCTTGCTAGACCCCCCCACCCAGCATGTGGGCATGGGCTTTGATGTGCATGCTTTTGAACCCAACAAGCCCCTAAAGCTAGGGGGAGTGTTGATTGAACCTAGCGATTGCGCCCACTTGGGGCTCAAAGCTCATAGTGATGGCGATGTGCTTTTGCACGCACTGAGCGATGCACTCTTGGGAGCGATCAAGGGGGGAGATATTGGCATGTATTTTAGTGATAAAGATAGCGCATTTGCAAATTTAGATTCAGCGATCATGCTTCAAGAACTCTATGCGCTCGCTCAAAGCATGGGACATGTGATCACGGGTGTAGATTTAACCTTGTTAGCTCAAATCCCTAAGATTACACCCTATAGAGAGCGTATTTGTGAAAATATTGCTAATTTGTTGCGTGTACCGCCTTCTCATGTCAATCTTAAAGCGAGCACAACAGAACATCTAGGATTTATCGGAAGAAAGGAGGGAATGGGCGCGCAGGCACTCGTGCAAACCAAAACCTGCCCCCCCAAAACCGCATGAAAAAAGTTGAGAATGTTTTAATTATTGAGGATGAAGTGCATTTAGCTCAAAGCATTTCCAATGCGCTGGCAAGCTTGGGCTATCGATGCCAAAGTGTTTCGAGCATCTTTCATAACTTTAAAGAAGATTACGATGTGGTGCTTGTCTCTTCTAAAGTCTGTGTCGATCGTTGTGAGCATTTCGTGCGCAAAAACTCTAAGGCAATCACAATTATGATGGCCTCTTTTATCAGTGAGGATAGTGTGAATCGCCCCATTCAAGCGGGCGCGCGCGATTATATTCTCAAACCTTTCAAGATGGACGATTTGATTCGCAAGATTACTTATCATAAATCTTATCAAGAAACTTTGCAGCGCGCGCGTGTCTACGACCGCTATTTAGATTTCATGCTTACCCAGCGCGATTTTAGTGCACACTTGGAACACACCCCTCCCTTTGTGGTGCGTAGCCACACCCAAAGTAGTGCCGATATGTTTGCCCTATACTACGCCCGTACCCATCATTTAGATTTAGAATTTTTCTCTCTCAAAGACACTTCCCCTGAATCTATGCAAGGGGTCTTTTACGCCACTCATCTAGAAATGCTAAGAGGGAGCGAGCGCGATAAATGCTTAAAGACTTTACGTAACCAGCAAGCTATTATCTCATTTGTGGGCGCGGGTGCTGTGGAGTTTGAGCATGTGATCACTTTAGAATCAGAAGAGCCTTTGATCACCCCTTTAGAATTGCTCTCCATTCAAGATTATGAAAAGCACGCCATCGTGCAATTTGGACCTTCTTACACTGACACCGAATTAGCTAAGCACTTAGGGATCAGTCGCAAATCCTTATGGGAAAAACGCCGTCGCTATAACTTACCCCGTAAATCTAATGTTTAGAAGTGTGTGCAAGCACCACCCCAAAGCACACCCGTACTTGTGCGCGCGCTAAAGTTTGCAGAGCTTGTTGCATGGTGGTTCCTGTAGTGAAGATATCATCAACCACAAAGCACTCCAAGGGGCTCTTACCTCTATACACAAAGTCCTTAGTATGGCTTTGCCTGAAGGCTAAACTTTGCCCCGCATAAGTAATAGGCTTGGTAGCGCTGAGCTTATAGTAGAGGGGTTTAAATGTACTTTGTTGGCAGAATTGCCTTAAGATCACTGCTGTTGGTGCGTAAGCGCGTTTAATCGTATCGTCAAGAGCGATCCCATAAAGGGGGTTTGGGAGATTTAAATTGGGACGCACACGCGTTTGAAAGGCTAAGCGCGCTTTGCGCGCCAATAGGGCTAAAAGGCGACTTCCGATGTCATCATACTTACTCTTTAAGAGTATTTCTATCTCCTCATAACAATAAAACCCATAGATGGCAACTCCCTCTACTTTGCGCACTAAAATTTGGGGCTCTAAGAGAGAATTACAACGCGCGCACACCAAATTAAAAGGGCGTACCCATGCCTCACAGAGCACGCAACGCATAGATTTTTTCTAGCACTATTTTGTGCACTTCTTCCACACTTTTAGACGCATCGATCAACTCTGTACGCACGCCTAGTAGGGCACAGGCTTGCTCAAGGCGTTCTTGCACGCCCTTTAAAAAATCCACTCCTTTAAGCTCAATGCCATCAGGATTTTTTGCACGCAAACGCGCTTCGAGCGTGTGGGGATCTAGCTTTAATAACAAAACCATGTCGGGCAATAAGTCCAAACCATGTGCGCAATGTAATTCCCATGCGCGCTCTAATTCATAGCTAGAGTAAGCCAATCCAGAAATAAGAGAACGATCGCTGATGATGAGTTGGTTCAAATTGGGCTTAATCACCTCTTCTAAATGCAGGGCACGATCGGCCAGAAACAAGAGAAATTGAGTTTGGGGAGAAAAAGGATGGTGTAGGGCAACACGGCGCACATGCGCCCCTAAAGCTGTGCCCCCGGGCTCAAGGCTAAAGATTGCCCCCGTAAAGAGAGGTTTGAGCAAGCTAACTTGGGTGCTCTTGCCACTGGTATCTATCCCCTCAAGTGCAATCCACATGGCACTTCCTTTTGATAAAATCAACCACACTTGCGGGCACTAGATGAGTGATCTGCCCCTGATGGGCTAAAATACTGCGCACCACAGAGGCGCTAATAAAGGCGTTTTGCAAAGCGGGCATGAAATAGATTGTTTCTAATTCTGCGTTCAGGGATTTATTGGCATAACCCATCTGAAATTCAAATTCAAAATCGCTCACCGCCCTTAAACCCCGAATGATATAGCGCGCCCCGCGCTTCTTAGCCAAATCTACTAGTAGTCCTTCAAAACTCACGCACTCCACACATGCTAAATGCGCGACACTTAAGCGCATCATCTCGAGGCGTTCTTCTAGGCTAAACATGGGTGATTTGGCTTTAGAGCGCGCAATGCCCACCACTAGCCCTCCAAAGAGCGCGCTGGCACGTTGGATAATGTCCAAATGCCCGTTGGTGATGGGATCAAAAGTCCCCGGATAGATGGCACAATGATCTAACATGGTTGCCCCCAACGCGTGTAAAGATGATTTTCAATGCCCAAAGCATCTAGCCACTTGCCTACTAAAAAAAGCTCCATACTTTCTAAATCTCTAGGCTGGGTATAGTAAGTGAGCATGGGGGGGGCTATGATAACACCTGCGCGCGCTAAGACGAGCAAGTTTTCTAGGGCGATGCTATGTAGAGGCAACTCTCTAGGAGCAATCAGGAGTTTTTTTTGTTCTTTGAGGATCACAGCAGCAGCCCGGCTGATCAATTCATCACAGATCCCATGTGCGATCTTAGCAATGATATTCAAGCTGGCTGGAATGATAGCCATCGCTTGAGCCCCAAAGCTCCCTGAGGCGATGGGTGCGTCAATTTGAGATTCCTCAAAGATTTCTAGGGGATGCTTGAGTTTTCCTAATGCACTTTTGAGATTAATACGTCCTTCTGCACGTGCCACGCGTTTAGCACTTTGACTAACTACCACAAAGAGTGCCCACTCTTGGGGCACATGTTCTAAGAATTTGAGCGCAAGTTGCGTGCCACTCGCTCCACTAATACCCACGACCAATTTCATAGCACTTCTCCTTTGAGCAGCCCCGTGATACGCACCTGTACGCGCTTTTTACTCTCCATATTCAAAGCTTCAATTACTTGATTTAAGCTTCCATTTTGTAAAGCTTGCAAGGAAGTTTCTAAGGAAATTGAGCCACTGATCAAGGTGGCGCTAAAAATTTCATTTTTATACACTAAAATTTTAGGCGCAACCTTGTCTACACTCAAAAGGGTATTTGCTCCTAAAAAACTCTTCGTACTGCTATTGTTAATATAAGAATCGTCTAAAGGCATGGTGTTGAATTGCTCGAAAGGTACATTTTGAGCATAGGTGTTTTGGCTGTCCAAATTGACATCTTTTTTAAGCACGCCCTTAGTCTTATACACTTGCATATCAGCAATCACTTGGTACTTGAGCAACGAATCACCCACACGCACCAAACCTTCTTTTCTTAAAAATTGTTGAGGGCGTAGGTGAAAGGGGGCTCCCTGCTGGTTAGCATAGGGTGCAAGAAAAGCGCTCAAGCGTGCCATGTCTCCGCTAGCAATCTGTACTTGCACACGGCTCACATGGAAATGGTAAGCATGGTAGAAGTGTTCATAGGACTTTTGAATACGCTGTGCAACCAGATTGAGCGGATCGCCTAGAAGAAGTTGGCAACACAAGAAGAGAAGGCAAAATGCGCGCATTAGCAACCTTTGAGCAACAATCTAGCTTCTTTTAAAAAAGTCGAGGGGTGCAAACCATGTTGTAGCGTGTTGAAATACATCCGTTCCTGTGCGCTACACAAATAGAGTTCTTCTTTAGCGCGCGTGATTGCCACATAGCAGAGGCGACGCTCTTCTTCCAAATCCGCTTTATAATAAGGAAAAAAGTCCTCTTCGAATCCCACTATGAAAACAACTCGAAATTCTAGCCCCTTAGCCGCATGTACGCTCATGCAAGAAAGAGCTTGATCGTTGTTGAGACTAGGGTCTTCTAAAATACTTTGTTCTAAAAAGCCTGCTAAGCTAGCTTGAGGTTCTTGAAAATAATCCTCTAGCATACTTTGCAATCCTTCGATATATTCTAAATCTTCTTCAGAACAACGCGCTTCTAAGGGTACAGCTTGTAAAAGAGTGTTTAACACAGCTGTATTTGGACAAGAGGCTAGGGATTGTAAGAGAGTGTATAATTTACCTAGCATCTCATGGGTACGCTTGGCTAACACGCCTTTCAAGAGGTTTTTTTTGTAAAGTTGATAAATAGAAAGCATGTGCTCTTGAGATAGTTGCTTGATCTTTTCTAAGCTAGTTGCGCCGATACCTCTTGGGGGGGTGTTGATAATTCTACATAAATGCGCATCATCGTTAGGATCAACAATTACCTTAAAATAAGCGAGCAAGTCTTTGATAATGGCGCGCTCAAAAAATCCCGTTCCCCCTACAACCCTATAGGGGATTTTAGCTCCCCGTAAACCCTCTTCAATGCTTTTACATAGCATGTTAAAGCGGTACAAAATCGCCATTTGCCCATAGGACACGCCCCGTTTGGCGCATTCCAAAATAGTGGTGGTTAGGAAAGTATTTTCTTCGTGGGGGCTAGCGAAGTGTTTAAATACAAGGCGTTGGTTGTTCGTATGTGGGTTATGACTAAAGAGAGTTTTAGGATGGCGACGCGTGTTGTGTTTAATAAGAGTGTTTGCACATTGCACAATATCCTGGGAAGAGCGGTAGTTTTGCTCCAGCTTAATCACTTTGGCTTGTGGGAATTGATCTTGGAAATCTAAAATATTGTTAATATCTGCACCCCTAAAACCATAAATACTTTGATCATCATCGCCCACTACACAAAGATTTTGGTGTGTGGTGCAGAGTTTCTGCAAAAGTTTAAATTGGAGAGGATTGGTATCTTGGTATTCATCGACCATAATAAAGGTGTAGCGTTGGCTGATGTAGGTGGCTAGCTCTACATCTTCGAGTAACGCATAAGGGAGAGCTAGCAAATCATCTAGGTCGACAAAATTATGTTTAAGCAAGAGCTCTTGGTAAATTTTGTAGGCTTTTTGAACATCTGGGTAACAATTGTGTAGAGCAACTTGATGGTTTTTAAGCATGGAGATGTGCTTAAAGATATTGCCCAAATAGACGCGTTCTTCAATATAGGGGGGTTTGAGTTTTAAAATTGCTTCTTTGCTTAGAGTCTTTGCCTCTTGAGGAGAGAGGAGTTTAAAATTCTGTCGTCCTAGTAAGTGGGCATGTTGCTTGAGAAAAAAAAGCCCAAATTTATGAAAAGTGGTCAGCATGGGGTGTGCGGTACAGACATGTCCACAGGCGCGCAAAAGCGCGTTCGCGCGTTCTCTCATCTCATGGGCTGCCTTATTGGTAAAGGTTAAAGTGAGTGTTTGCTCGGGGGGCACGCGCGCGCAAGCAAGCAAATAAGCCAAACGGGTGGTTAAAGTCTTGGTTTTGCCACTGCCCGCCCCAGCTAAGACGAGTAAAGGACCTTCCACATGGATACAGGCTTGTGCTTGGGGGGCATTTAAGCCCGCTAAAAGCCGATTTTTCATGGAAACTCTTTTTGGTTGGTGGGGGGCTGGAGGGCAAAATCTAAATAGGAGGATCGAAATTTCTTATCCTTGATTGCACCAAAGTGATTTAAGCTTGCTTCCAAATTGCCGATACGCTGGTAGAGCAAGCCTAATCCATAGCGTACATCGTAATTCCCCGGTAGCTTTGTCTTGGCAAACTCTAAAATCAGAGCAGCATCACCATAGCGTTTTAGAGCAATGTTGGCTAAACTAGCCAACATTAAAGGTTCGGCATCTACCTCTTGGCGTTTATCGATGAGGAAATTAAGCAGACTAACCGCCTTCTCATATTTTTTTTGAAAAATACTGATTAAAGCAAGCATGCGCATTAAATCTGTGCTGAGGTCTTGGTCTTGTGTAACACTCAAGCGCAAAGTGAGTTCTTGTTCCTGCTGATTTAATAGTCCTGTAATAAAACCTAAATAGATGTACATTTTGCGTGCTAAGAGTGGTCCATGAATAAGCTCTTCTAGATTCATGTTCTTATTGGTTAAAAAGGCATAAGCCCCTAACATCTGCTTAATATCTGCATGGTATTTGAGCATCATTTCGTAAAAAAGATTAGTGAGCATATTGTTAGGCTGCATGGCGCACAAGGTTTTAAAACTCTCAATAAGGCGTCGCTTATCATGGGCTTTATGTGCATAGGCAACATTAAGGGCATAGTAAATTTTGAGGGGCATTTGTACATGGCTGAGCCATCCTAAGTCATCGTTACTCACACCATTAAGATAATTGATAAAAGAACGCAAAAAAGCGCGCTGAGTCTTATCAGGAATGTTCATGACTTGAAAGTCCATCGTGAGTTCTCTTAGAAAAATATCCATATCCTCATAATTGAGTCGCCCGGCCAACACAGCAAAGATTCCTGCCAATACATTACTACTATCTAGGTGGTACGCTTTTCTGAAATGGAAACTTGCATGGTTAAAATCATCTAATTGGGCGTAGGTGAGCGCGGCATCATAGTGACTCACAGCATTATTGGGGTTAGCTTGTAGAGCCAGCTTAAATTGACGGAGCGCACTACGTAAATGTGAGCGCCCCACATCCTTGAGCGCGGCGATGGTGTACTGATCGGAAGTGCTCATGCTACTTCCTGTTTCTAGTGATTGGAGAGCTCGCTGAAAATCCTTATTCTCATTCGTATCTACAAAAGAAACCCCTTCTTGAATCGTTTTAAGCCCCTTTTTAACATTGGTTAATTTGAAGGGTGCGTAGTAGAAAAAAATCCGATAAATGGGCAGTCCGATACTTTGTCGAAAATTATTTTTCCAAAAGTCGCGTCGAACGGTGTTGATATCAAAGAAGCTAGCATTGGGAACGGGAGCAATAGGATAAGTATCACTAAGAATTTTGAGTTGGTGCGGATTGTTCAAGCCTTCCTTATTCAAGAAGCCCAAGACTCTACTGGCTTCAGGGAAGTTGCCTATTTTTAGAAAGATAATTTCCATCGCTACAAATGTGCTTAAGTCATGGGGGTATTTGTCCACATAACGTTGCAAATGCACTAAGGCATTTTTATAATCTCCCAATCTAGCGTAGAGCAAACCTAGAGCCTTATCGTCTTTGTGAGTGGCGACTCGGTTTAAGCTATCTAGAGCATTATGGGCATCTCCAAAGAGCAAATATATTTTAGCGGCTAGGCGATCCCGTGCATCTTTGAAAATTGTTGAATTAGAATGGGTGAGACTAGAAAGAGTTTCAAAATAATGCCCTCCGTAATAGAGCCCTAAAGCATAAGTGTAGGCATAAATAGGCTGGTTAGCAATTCGAGGAAGGTTTTGCATAGTGAGTTTCAAATAACGCGTGTAAAGATCCATGTTGTTGATATAAAAGGCTGCAACCATAGCATTAATAGCATTCACGCTAGTGTTTTGTCCTGAGGCAATAGCATTATCAAATGCAGCCAGCGCACCCATATAGTCATGCGCACGCATTTTGATCACGCCTAAATTGTGATCGACAATACTAGAAGACATGTGCGAAATATCATTGAAGATTTTTAAAGCCTCTTGATGTTGTCCTTGCTGATAAAGAAGATCTGCTTTAGCAATGAGGGCGTTAATCTGCTCTTCATTACTTAAAGGAATGATATGACTACCTCCCAAAGCGGGCAAATGGGCAAAATCCTCATCTTGGTTAGATGCTATCTTGGCGCGTTGCTTTTGAAGTTGAGTTTCCGTTTCCATCAATTCTTGGCGCTCGTTTTTGTGTCTGTAGTGCAGTATAAGAGAGAGTCCGATAACCAAAATTAAAATACCTAAAATCCCTGCTCCTACTCCATAGAGTAATTTAGGGCGATTCTTTAGACTAATCATAGCGCCGGTAAAGCGTTCGTAGGTGGCGCGACTAAAGACTTCTTTAATCGCTTGGATTAAGGAGGGGAATAGAGACTTTTTCCCTTTAGGGCTATTTGGAGGACTGCTATCAACCATCTTACAACCAATTTTTTAAATAAGGTTCTAACACGGAAGGGATGCGAATCTCTCCATTTTGCTTTTGATGATTTTCCATGAGGGCTACCAAAGTGCGCCCCACCGCCAAAGAAGAACCATTAAGAGTGTGCACTAGCGCATTTTTCTTACCCTCTTTGTAGCGGATTTTAGCGCGACGGGCTTGAAAATCACGCGTGTTAGAAACTGAACTGATTTCGCGGTAACAATTTTGCCCGGGCAACCACACCTCAATATCGATCGTGTTGCTTGCACTGAATCCTAAGTCGCCACTGCAGAGTTGCATAAAGCGGTGTGGAAGCTCTAGGGCACACAAAATCGCACTGGCTGCTTCTAGCATCTTTTCTTGCATGTATGTGCTTTGATCGGGGTGGGTGAGCGCAACTAATTCAACCTTATCAAATTGATGTTGGCGGATAATCCCATGCGTGTCTCTAGATGCGCTTCCGGCCTCTTTACGGAAGCAGGGGGTACAGGCGGTCATCATAATGGGTAATGCTTCTAGGGGTAAAATTTCATCGGCATAGAGATTGGTCAAACTCACTTCAGAGGTGGGGATGAGATAGAGCGATTCGCCCTCAATCTTGAAGAGATCCTCTTGGAATTTTGGGAGTTGCCCTGTACCAAAGAGACTAGTCGCATTCACGATTACGGGGGGACTCACAATCTCAAATCCATGTGTAGCGTTAGAGTCGAGCATGAAATTAGCCAACGCCCTATGTAGCAAAGCCCCTTGAGCGCGTAAGACATTGAAACGACTTTTAGAGATTTTAACCGCGCGTTCAAAGTCGATCCACCCATTAGTTTGGGCAAGTTCGTGGTGTTCTTTAGGAAGGAAGTCAAAACTCTTAGGGGTTAAAACCCTCTTGATCTCTACATTATCTCTTTCATCTTTACCAAAAGGAGTGGCGGGGTCCAATAAATTGGGAATACCTGCCAGTAGCGCATCTAATTTCTCTTCCAAGGTATTGACTTGGGTTTGTAGACGAGTAATATTGATCTTGTTCTCTTCTAAAGAAGTTTTAAGATTAGGAGCGTTGGGATCGCTTTGGCGTTGGGCTTGAAAGAAGCTTTTAGAAATCTTATTTTGAAAGGCTTGTGCCTCTTCAAGCTGAAGCTTATGGGCTTTAAAATCTAATAAAAGTGCCTTTAAATCTAATAAGGTTTGGGGGTCTACAAAGCGCTTTTGTAGATTGCCTAGAACACTCTCAAAATCCTTAAGCAGTAACTTTTTATCAATCATTGATCTCTCCCACATGAGTTTGAGGGGTTCTAAAACCCCATTCACGCGCCCACGCGTCTAAATATTCTTTGTGTATCTCCAAATGTAAAACTCCCTCTTGTCCCTGCAAGCTATCCACAATTTGCGCATTAGGCAAGGCAATAAAGCTATCCCCATAAAAACGCCATGGTAAATTGCATTTATTTTCTTGGTAATATTCTTGCCTCACAAGCCCCACACGATTAGCGCGTGCAACCAACATAGAATTACAAAAAGCGCGTGCGCTACACACAGCACGCCAGCGTTCAAAGGATTCAAAGGTGCTTGCCGTGCTCAAAAGTACCATATCTACTCCGTTCTCCTGCATAGTTAGCCAAAGCGCATCAAAATGCAATTCATAACCAAAGAGTAAAGCGATCTTGATATCTTCTAACACAAAGTTTAAAGGCATTTGTAAAGCTTTTTGAGGATTGGCAAAAAAGGCGCGCTCATCCCAATGATCGAAAGCAATCAAGCGTTGCTGAGTGTAATAGTGTGTGTGATTAGGACTAATCCATGCCATCTGTTTATACAGCCCTTGCTCTTGGAGGGTGAGTGTGGGTACAGCAAAGTGTACACTTCTTTGACGCGCAAGGGCTTCGAGTTGAGCTTGTCTTGTGTGGGCTTGATTAACGATATGCTGGGGCTCACTTTTAAGCAAATCTAGAAAAAAAGGACTTAGCACATATTCAGGGAAGAGACAAAGCGCGCCCTTAGGAATCTGATCTAAATTTCTTTGTAAAAATTCCAAATCTAGGCGTGCCGTCTGAAAGATTGCTAAGTGCATGTCTGCCCCTGCGTATTTTTAACCGCTAAAATACAAGAAACGCTTTTGTAAAGATAGTATTTTTTTTCTACGACTTCTAAGCCGACTGAATTTAGTTCGTCTTCCAGTTCGTCTGCACTGATAAAGCTTTCAATCGAGGCAGGTAAATAGGCATAGGCTTTGTAATTGTGACTAAGTAACATGCCAAAAATAGGTAGAATTTTGGAAGTATAAAAATGCGCTAAAGTGCCCAGGATTCCGCGCTGATCGCAACGCATAAATTCTAGAACTAGTAGCACTCCGCCTTTTTTGAGAGTGCGGCTAAATTCACTCAACGCGGCGCGCCGATCAAGCACATTGCGCAAACCATAGGCGATACTGATCAAATCCAAGCTTTGATCCTGCACCACGGAGAGGTGTTTAGCTTGTAAACATTCTAAAGAAATTTTAGAGGTGTAATTCTTAGCACGTGCGCTGATTTTTTCTTGAGCAAGATGCAACATTTCTTTAGAAGGGTCGATTCCATAAATATGCTCCAAATCCCCATGCGAATGCTCCAGCGCTTCTAAAATATGCAAGAGCATATCAGCTGTACCGCATGCCACATCTGCTACACGCAAATGTTGCAAATCCCCCTTAAAGGCATAAACCCAACGCAACGCGCGTGCAATACCATCCTTACGCCACTTTTCATCTTGCTTAAAGCTCAAGACGCGGTTAGTCGTATCATAAGTAGACGCGATAGCATCAAACATGCCAATAATCTTTTTTTGTTCCTGATCGCGTTCAGATTTCAAAAGAATTTCCCCACCACACAAAAGACAATCACCACCATGCAGAATGTGGGCACTTCATTAATCAAGCGGAAAAACTTACCACTCTTGTAAGTGCTATCTTGGGCTAGCATGCGCATGAATTTTCTACACATAAAGTGATAATGCAACAAAATTAACACACAAAGCAACTTGAGATGTAACCATCCATGGTGGAAAACCTCTGTACCTAAAATGTAGAGCAAACCCAAACCACTCAATACAGAGATAAGCATAGCGGGCATGGCAATATAACTATAAAGTTTTTGTTCTTGCACTTGCACGATGGCAACAAAATCCTGCTTATCCATGTTCTCGCGATGGTAGACCAATAAGCGGGGTAGATAAAACAAAGCTGCCATCCACGAAATGATTCCAATCACATGCACAATCTTAAACCACACATACCAATTTTCCATTTAACTCTCTCCTAAAATAGTTGATGCCTGCGCGCCTTTTAAAAGCACCCATGCACCCTCCGATTCTAAGGATTGCTTTTCTAACACAACTCCACACTTTTTCGCCCGCGCGCTCAGATTATCTAGTTTAGCATAGGGTATGAAACGCAGTAGGGGTTCTTCAAAAAATTCTAGAGCTTTTTGACTATGCATTTCTTGGATACAGAGTTGCACGCTAGTTCCATAGGCTTTCATTAAACCCCCCACTCCCAAGAGTATCCCTCCAAAATAGCGCACCACAATCACTGCGCTTTGGCATAATTCCTCACGACGCAGGATTTCTAGTAACACACGCGCGCTGTTTTTTGGCTCTTTAGCTTCATGTAGCGCCTCCTTTAGTCTGCCCTCTTGCATTTGCCGATAAGCGTACACAATATGGCGTGCTTTATGATGCTCTTCTTGCAAACATGCCAAAGTAGTTTCAAAGCGTGCGCTAGGCATTAAAAAACCTAGAAAGAGTGAACCTTTCACGCGGTGCTGGGATTCTAAGAGGGTAGTTACGGCGTGCATGGGTATCAATGTTGTAAGTAAATTTGCATCTTTTGGTTATCCAAAACAAGCGTATTTTTACCCCTTGTGATCGTAAAAAGTCCCTGTAAATGCCCATAAAAAGCAAGTTCAAAAGCCATTAACTTTTCGTTTTTACACACGCGACGTGAAATGCCCTTATCCTCAATGCGTAAATGATCATCATCACGGAAAGCATAACTGATAAAATATTTGTTGCAGTAAGCCGTTCCATAAGCGCGCAACTGTTTTTGGTCAAATTCTACACGCCCCATCGGACTGTTAGCGATGGCGCTTGCAAGTTTAGAATTCTTAGGAGTATGTCGGCTACGCGCAATGTCCTCTTGTAAGCGCTGGATATCATTTTTAATCATAGAGGCATCGGGGGGCAGATCCTGCGCATTGAGATTTTTAAGTTTGGTTTCTAATTCCGCCTTAAGTAAATCTAGCTTATTCTGAGGAGTTGGAGTACTTGGAGGGGTAGAGGGCATGTTTTGTGGTGTGGTTACCGAAGGTGTATCAGGGTTAGGCTGTACTGGAGGGGTGGGCTGGGGGTTGAGCGCTTCTAAAATCAGATCATTGACGTTGAAGCTCTGTCCGTCCATCACCACACGCACGATACGATAGTGATTGTAGTTGAAGTTTTTACTAAAAAAGCGCACCAAGAAACACCCACTTAACAATAAAGCAACAAAACACAAGCTTAAACTAAGGCGCGCGCTTCTACTTATAACCCCAAAAACACCCCTAATTTCTCGCACTCCAACCCTTTATGCATTAAAGTCTAATTATAGCACAACCCCACACGCATATCTCGGACAAACGCGCTCAAGTGCTCCAACATCATCTGCGGGTCATCTAGGTGTGTTTCGATAATTTGCACGACGGCTGAGCCCACAATCACCCCCTTAGCTCCCATTTGTAATGCCTTTTGTGCGTGCTCGGGTGTAGAAATCCCAAAACCTAGTAAACAAGGGGTTTGAGTGTATTGCTTTAGATTATAAATCAGGGCATGGGCTTGGGGTTCTAAGCTAGCATGCGTGCCTGTAACCCCCGCACGCGCCAAAACATAAATGTAAGCACTGCTCAGGCGTGCGAGGCGCTCTAGGGTAGGCATAGAGGCATTGGGACTTGCAATGAAGATGGGGTTGATCTGGTGTTTATGTGCACTTTGTACAAAGGGCGCACTTTCATGCAGAGGCACATCAGCGATAAGTACGCTATCTATCCCACTATGTGCACAGGCATAGTAAAACTCTTCGATCCCAAAGTTGTGTACTAAATTTGCATACACCAACAAGCCTATAGGGATCTGGGCGTTATAGGCACGCACCTTTTCTAAGCAGGCAAAATTTTCGCGCATACTAACAGGGTTTTGCAACGCCCTAAGGTGGCTTTTTTGAATGATAGGTCCATCGGCAATGGGATCAGAAAAAGCAAAGCCTAGTTCCAGCGCGCTAGCTCCCGCATCGATCAGCGTCTTAATAATCTCAAGACTATGTACATAAGTAGGATCGCCCAAAGTCACAAAGGGCACAAAAACACCCTGTTTTTCAAAAGCTTTTACATATCTCATAGGGGCTACATCGGCAGGCGTGTTAAATTCTCAAACTGCGAGGTTTAGAGTTTTGGCATGTGTCTATATAGTATCAAGAAAAAGTGCGCATCGAGCAGGCAAAACGCATTGCTAATGTTTACAGATATGGTACGCTTCAAATTGTCTAGTTGCATTGGAACTTTCTTAATACAGATTAGTCTGAAGACAAAAGCTTATTTTACCCCGCCACGCCGTGAGCTCCTCTAGCTTTGGCTATCTAGCATTGATAGTCTTGTGCTAACATCTGCCCCACAATTAAGGGATATACCCTCTCTAGAACATCAACCCTTTGGAATGGAGAACATAAGACTCCAAAGCGGGCTGTCTTGTTTGAAGCTACAATCTCCACTAAAGCTAGAATCCCCTAACTTCAGTTATGGGGAGTTTGTCAAATGGCGTAAAATTCCGTAAACAAGAGCGTTCTTAAACTTATTTAAGTAGGCTTAAAGTTAATGTCAAGTTTCGCCATGCTGTGCGGACTTAGATTTTTTATTGTGGACTTGACACGCCTGTGAGACTCACAAAAAAATAATTCATAATTAACTTGTTGTTCGATCATCTCGACACCCCCCCTAACTTTAGCTATAGCTATAGAGATTCTAGGATCATCAAGAATCTGCCCCTCTTAAGTGCGTCTTAACATCTCTCCTCCAAGAGTGGCTTCTCCCACCTATGAATATGAACATTGATACTTGCGTTTAATCTCTATCCCAAGAAAAGCCACAAGAGGGATAATTTAACGAGCACTATATGCTCACTCCCTATCTTTGAGGCTTAAATCCTCTTTGATGTCCCACAGCTAGAAGAAGTCTTAGAGCTAGGCACAACAGCATGGTTTTTAATGAGACTTATTTTAACCATTTGGGTTTTTCTCTCCAAGATGGTCCTTCAAGGATAACAACCCTTGTAGTTTGGCATGAGAGGCACACCCCTTCAGCTTGTGCACCCCACCCCTTTATATTCAAGTCCTCAATGAAAATATGGCTGTATTGTTGGACTAGA
>NZ_FZMF01000005.1 GCF_900197685.1 Helicobacter baculiformis
CCCTAAAAATACCCCCCCCAACACCCACCAAAACCGCCGATCACTCTTGCCCAAGGCAACCCCGCATTCTTACTATTTAACTTTCTCAAACTCAAACACGCTTTTAGCTTTTTTGATTTGGGCAAAGGGTACATGTTTGATCTCTTCTTCTAGTCTAAAGACAATGACATCCCCTTGCACCTCCTGCACCACGCCCTTAAAGCGTTGGTGATCTAAAGTGCGTACCTCCACCAAGTCCCCAATAGAGAGCGCAAAATGCCTCAACTTGCTCAAAGCGCGCTCCAAGCCCATAGAGCTCACCTCTAGGGTGTAGGCACCGGGCATGTTGGCATGCACATCTAACAAGGGCGAAATGAGCAAACTAGCTTCTTGGCATGTGTCCAGGGTTGTGGGACCTTTTAGGGCTTTAATGCTAATGCGCAAAATATCGCGCTGGTTTTCTTTCAATAAAGCGACATCATAAAGCGCGCAATCCATACTCTGTAGGGTGTTTTCTAAGAGGGGTTCTAAATGCTCTAGCACTTGGACTCCTTGGCAATCGTTGCAAAGAGACTCTCTAGGCGCGCCTCTTGTTCTAAGGATTCATCAAGATGAAAGCTCAATTGGGGGCATTTAAACCACCCGCTCACCTGTAAGACATGCGCTCTGAGTAAAGGCGTGGCTTTTTTTAGAGCTTTGAAAATAGCGCTTCTTTCTTGTGCGTCCAAAAAACGCCCATCTAGGTAAATGTGGGCGTGGTACTTGCCCTTAGAACAATGCGCCCTAGTGAGCGTGAGCGCGTGCAATCTAGGATCGCCTAGCGCGCTCAAGGCTTCTTGCAGATACTCTAACAAACCCGCATCAAGGCGTTTGGCATGGATATTCTCCATCAGAGCACCCTAGCCTGCTGGACTTCTTTAAAGCTTTCAAAGACATCGCCCACGCGCACATCGTTATAACGCTCCAGCATGATCCCGCATTCATAGCCCTTAGAAACTTCGTTGGCATCGTCTTTAAAGCGTTTGAGAGAAATGATCTTACCCACATGCACCACCACGCCCTCTCTAATGAGGCGCACCTTGATCCCCTTGTTGATCACCCCATCAACCACCATGCACCCAGCAATCGTGCCCACTTTGGGGATCACAAAGGTTTCGCGCACTTGGGCTTGCCCGGTGTCTTCTTCGTGAATGAGCGGGCTCATCAACCCGCCCACTAGGGCTTTCATGTCATCTAAGAGCGCGTAGATCACGCTATAGGTTTTGATCTCCACGCGCAATTCTTTGGCGCGCGTGCGCACAATGCCGGTGGGGCGGATATTAAAGCCCAACACGAGCGCGTGCGCGTTATTGGCGACCAAGCTAAGATC
The DNA here is from genome assembly GCF_900197685.1 of Helicobacter baculiformis. GTDB lineage: Bacteria > Campylobacterota > Campylobacteria > Campylobacterales > Helicobacteraceae > Helicobacter > Helicobacter baculiformis. Next base: position 1,349 of record NZ_FZMF01000005.1, read on the forward strand.
GTTCTCGCTAATCCCTCCCACTCCCGCACCAATGATTTGCACGCTCACCTCTTCGTTATTCAAGCCCAACAAGCTATGCTTGATCGCCTCCAAAGAGCCCTGTGTGTCCGCCTTGAGCACCACGGGGATTTGGGTGAGTTCTTTAGTGGCGACCATAGAGGCGAGCTCGTCAATATGCACCTTTGTACTCTTGCTCAAGGCTTTTTGACGCAAGTAAGTCGCCTTCTTGTGCGCTAAGGAGCGCGCGGTGTTTTCATTCTCCACGGCGATCAAAGTTGAACCTGCCATGGGCACTTCGCTTAAGCCCGTGATGAGCGCTACACAAGAGGGTTTGAGCTCCTTAACACTGCTGCCTTGATCATCGGTCATCGTCCTAATCTTGCCAAAGGCAATATCTGCCACCACCGCATCGCCCACTTTGAGCGTGCCTTGTTGCACGATCACGGTGGCGACCGCACCCCGTCCCTTTTCTACACTCCCCTCTAACACCACCGCGCGCGCGCTCCCCTTTTCAGGGGCTCTAAGCTCCATGATCTCTGCTTGGATCAAAATGGTTTCTAAGAGGGTGTCAATGCCCTGCCCCGTCTTAGCCGAAATGGGGATAAATTCAAACTCCCCGCCCCAATCGCGCGGGCTAAAACCCAACTCGGCGCATTCGGCTTTGAGTTTGTCCACATTGGCGTTTTCTTTATCAATCTTGTTCATCGCCACAATGATCTGCACACCGGCATCCTTAGCCTGCTTGAGCGCTTCAATGGTTTGGGGTTTGACCCCATCATCAGCAGCGATCACAATGATGGCGATGTCGGTTACCTTCGCCCCGCGTTCGCGCATCTGTCTGAAGGCTTCATGCCCGGGGGTGTCAATAAAAGAGATCCACCTGCCATCTTTTTGCACCATGTAAGCCCCGATGTGCTGGGTGATCCCACCTGCTTCGCTCACAGCCACGCGCTGGTTACGAATCTTATCCAATAAAGAAGTCTTGCCATGGTCTACATGCCCCATGATCGTTACCACAGGGGGGCGCTCGCTCAATGTTTCTGTGCTGGTTTCTTCTTCTTCGGGGATAAAAACCTGTGCGCTCTCAATCTGCACCTCTAGCTTAAACTCTTCGGCTAAAATCTCAATCGCATCGCGGTCTAAAAAGTCGTTTTTAGTAACCATCATGCCCAAATTAAAGAGGGTCTTGATCACATCTGCCAAGTTGAGATTTGCGCTTTGGGCAAATTCATAAACCCGCACTTCCTCAGAGATGGTGATGTTATTTTGCACGCTCTTTTGGGTGCTTTCAGGGCGATAAACCCGTCTCTTCTTGGTGGCGCGGCGAATCCCCCCTTCATTGACCCAGGGGGTTTTACGCTGGATTTTGACTTTATCGGTGATCGCCTTAGGGGGGGTTTCTTCTTTGATCTCCAAATCTTGAGCGTGGAAATCAAAGAGCATGATTTCATCTTGTTCGTCTTCATAGAGATCGTTAAAATCGCGATTTTGTGAGAAATCCAACCTTTGGGCACGATTCTTGGGGCTGGGTTTGGCAGCACTCTTGGGTTTAGAGGGTTTCTTAGCCTTTTTCTCACCTGATTCCTTATGACTCATCATAGAGGCTAGAGCCGCCCTAGCCAAAGCCGCCTCTTCTTGATCGGTGCGTTTGACAATGCGGATTCCGCGTGTTCTTCTAGAGAGCGCATTGGGTTCTTTGGGCGCAACAGGGGGCTCTGTAGGGGCAACTAGGCTTTCTTGTTGGGGCGTAGGGTTTGGAGCGGGGGGTGGAGATGGAGGAGCGGATTCCACTTTGGGAGGGGTGTTTTTAAGAGGACTTGGCTGGGCTTTGCTGATTTGTGGCACTGGAGCAGAGCTGAGCTTGGGAGATTGAGAGGGACTGGGCTTAGGGGGCGTGCCGGTGCTTACGATCTCAATGCTGCGTTTTCTAGAAACGCTACGCGGAGCTTTGGGGGTGGGTACACTCTCCTCCTTGGGAGGGGTCTGCGGAGAAGCTATAGGGGCGATTACCTCTGATTTAGAAAGTGCTTCCATTTTAGCTTTGCTAGCAGAAGAAGCTCTTTTAGAAGGGCGCTTAGGAATGCGCGCGTTGAGCTTATTGGTGATGAAATCGTAAAGTTTGGTAGCAGTTTCTTCATCCAAACTAGAATTTGTTTTAAGATTCAAGCCAATTTCCTTGGCTTCCTCAATCACCATTTTCACATCGGTTCTGCCCAGCTCTAATACAAAATCCTTCAATGCGATATCACTCATGACGCTCTTACCTCTTCTAGCCACGCTTGAATGTAGTTTTTATTTTTGGGGGCATGCCTGACTTTCAAGACTTGTTTATAAACATTCTTGGCATGCAGGCATGCGCCGCACAAATAAAAACTACGCCCGCTTCCTTGAAACACAACAATTTTACTACCCTGCACACTAAAACGCAATAACTCTGCCTGCATTAAACGCTCCCTACAACACACACATGTGCGTACCGCGTTTTTAGAAAAAAAGACGCTAGTCTTCAATCTGCACTCCTTCATTGTCAAAATCTAACGACAATACCCTGAAATTATAATATTTTTCTTGTAATCTTGTTTGCAACGCATGCGCATCTTCAGCATAACACATGTTAAAAAACGATGAACCGCTCCCAGAGAGTGTACTCATCAACGCGCCATGTTCTAACGCCATTTTCTGCACGCCATAGAGCACGGGATAGAGTTTCATGCGCTTATCCTGATGCAAACGATCCTTAGAGGCCACTTGTAATATATCCCATTTCTCTTGGCTAAAAGCCATGCACATCAAACTAGCATGTGCTAGATTGTAAGCCGCATCAGAGTGGCTGCAACGCTTGGGCAACGCTTGTCGTGAGAGTTTTGTAGAAATGGTATGAGGAGGGATCACTACAACCGCTTTGAGGTAACTAGGAATTAAGGTGCGCAAATGATGAACTTTTTTTTTGTTTTCAGTGGATTCTTGATTGGGAAATTTTTCGACCATAGCGACATTAAACCCCCCAAAAACCGCTGGAGTGATATTATCCGGGTGGGATTCATAGACCAAGCTTGCGTTTAACACTTCTTCTTTTTCAATCGTACCATTCAAATAATAATTAATTGCGCTCAAAGCGCCCACAATAATTGCAGAACTACTACCCAATCCTCTAGAAATGGGGATAGCATTGTGAAAGAGAAATTCAAAATTCTGCTGTATACCCCGCTTCTGTAACGCGTTTTTGAACAAGTTAACAAAAATGTTGTCCACCAAAAATTTAGAGAAACCTTCACCTTCGCCCTGAATCTTGATACTCGTAAATACAGAAGGCACGACGCTAAAGCGATTCTTAAGATTCAAGCTCAGACCTAGACAATCAAACCCCGGTCCCAAGTTCGCGCTTGTGGCAGGCACACTGACAACCAAATCACTTCCTAAATTTTGATGCCACATTATAGCTTAATATTGCGTTTTTTACCCTAAACAGGGGGCAAAAGATATAAAGGTTTGGGGTCTGCATCAAACAAATTAGGCTTAAGAAGAACTGGCAATTGCATGGTTTGAACCTTAGGACTTTCCAAAGGACTTAAACAGATTGTACCTTGATGGTATACATAGTAGCTTTTACCAAAAGCTCTAATAGGTTGATAGGCATTAAAGACAAAGCCCAAAGCCCCATAAAGCTTAAGATTTTGTGTGATTGCTAGAGTGTGCACAAAGACATGCACGAGCTTCATCGCGGTAAAACTCCCCGGACCAGTGGCGTAGTAGAGGGTTCGCAAGGTGTAGTTCCTGCACGCAATCCATTTAGCGACATATCCAAACAATGTGGTTAGCGCAAGACTAGCTTGTTTGGTAGAACTCAAGCTATAGCACAACTCGTTTTGCACATAAACACCCATTTGTACAGGACTCTGTAAAGCAAGCACTACAAGCGCGCATGATCGCACCGACAAACCCTAAACTTAGTGATAGGCAACAGCTACTTCTGCAGAAGAAGTATCCTGCTTTTGTGGTGTAGGAGATACATGTACCACCTCATAAGCTTGCGTTTCTAAAACCTCATTGACAAGCATGGCATTGAGTTTATGGCTTCCCATGTAAGAGTGATACGCCCCAATAACTCCCATGCCTAAAAACGCTAAATCTCCCATTGCATCTAAAATCTTATGGCGCACAAACTCCTCTTCATAACGCAACCCTTCTTGGTTGACGATCCCCTGCTCATCTAATACAATGCAATTATTCAAGTTCCCACCCTTAGCAAGTCCGATAGAACGCAAGTAATTCACCTCCTGCAAAAAACCAAAGGTACGCGCGCGGGCGATCTGCTCTTTATACTGCTGCCTTGAAAATTCAAAGTGGTAATGTTGCTCTCTAATCATGGGGTGAGGAAAATTGATAGTAAAGTCAAAAGAGAGAGACGGGTTAGGGCTGATTTTAGCAAACTTGACCCCATCCCTAACCTCTACCTCCCGTGTGATACGCATAAAAGACTTGGGGGCTTCCAGCTCCACAATGCCCGCTTCATCCAAGAGCATGCAGTGGGCAATGGCAGAGCCGTCCATAATAGGAATTTCTTCATTGTCTACAGAGATTTTAAGATTATCGATCCCATAAGCACTCACTGCTGAAAGCAAATGTTCCACAGTAGAAATACGCGCCCTGGGGTTATTCCGGGAGCTCAAAGTCGTTGCCATCGTGGTGTCTACCACGCTCTTATGCGATAAGGGCATTTGTGCATGCAAATCTGAGCGCACAAACACGATTCCATGCCCTGCCCCTAAAGGTTCTAAAACCATTCTAACGGGCACACCCTTGTGCAAGCCAATTCCAACAACTTCTACACTTCTTGCAATGGTTCTCTCTTTCATGCAATATCCTTTATTTTAATTATATCGTCATTTCTAGTTATCAATTTTAACTTGTCATTTTCGTTAATGCGCGCCAACATTACGTCATTAAGAATTTCGCCTTGAAAAGTGATATGGGCAGAATACACATTTTTAAGCACCATACACACCCCCATGCAAATAATAATCCCTTCACAACGCCCATAGATACTAATATTCTGTTCTGAAACAATCTTAGCGCCATGATTAATATTGCCCAAAAAGATCAGGCTAGAAAGACTATCGATTTCTTCTCCGCTGCGGATATGACGTTCAAAAATTTGCACACGATCCAAAATAGGCTGGGGGGATTTAGTCTCCACAGATTCTAAAGCCTCCATAGCTTCATAAATCACAATTTGATCGCTGGGTTTTCCCTTAAGCTCCCTAGCGCTCACGCTGTAAGCAAGTCCATAGTGAGCTAGGACTTCCAACACTTCCAACTCTGGAGGGGCTTTAAATAAAAGTAAATAGTCTTGCAAAAGCGGGGCGTTTTTATGGATAAAATTCAGGTATTGTTCCTTGCGCGCGATGCTTAACTCAAAGCAACGCACTTGCTTTTGTCTAGTTTGTAACACCGATCACCTTTGTTCTTGAATACGCCGTTGTGCTTGGTGCAACACATCATTAAGGCGCTGGATAAAAAGAGTATCCATCCACTCATGCGGGCGCACCGACACACCTTGTACTAACACTTCAAAATGTACATGATCGACTTTGTTCATAAAACTCTTGCCACTGATCCCTAGCACGCTTGTAGGTTCTACCGAATCTGCTTTTCTCACTAGAAGCGAAGAGAGTCCCCCATAGAGTGCATGTAAACCCAAACCATAGGATATAAGCACACTCTTTCCATAACTTTGCATTTCTTCTGCCAACACCACGCGCCCTTCATTGCTGGCAATAATTTTAGAACGCTTTCCAAAGAAATCCACGCCCAAATGCAAGGATTCTCTCAATAAGTTTCTTTTGAAGAAATAGCGTCTTTTAGTGCCAAAAGCGATCAAGATTCTAGGTTTTCCAACGCCTAAAGGGTTAAATGTTTTAAATCTGAAAGCATCATAGGTGGGAAAGTTGGCTAAATCCTGTTTGATAATTTCTTGAATATTAGTGCGCATGTTAGCGCGTTCAAAATCAGGATAAGTGTTGAGACTTGCTATGGCTTCCGCTTCACGTGGATATTTTTTAGCCATGTCAATTTTGTGTTCAATATAGGGGATCTTGGTAATTTGTGTAAAACTTATGGGCAATGTTTTGGTATTGTAGGCTTTATCGCGTGCAATAATGGTGGCGCTAAAGGCACGTTGCTGTAAAGACCATGGTAGAATAGAAGCATAATATTTGTCTTTGGTAAAGGGGAAAGCTTTAAAATCCTGACTTCCATTGTGAATCCATACCGCATCTAAAGACTCTTCATCAACTTTGAAAACCACTAAGGCGCTACCTCCATAAGTAATACTAGGAGATTGGGCAATGGTTTGGATAGTGGGCGCTGTGGTGTCTAGTGTTAGATCAAATTTAGTTGTGCTGGTGTTACCGCTGAAGAAGTTTGCATTGCTCCAATCGCGCATGGTAATTTCATAGTGCAGGAGGGTTTGATCGCCCAGCTGGATACTAGGCTTAGGCAAGTCAAAATTCAAACGACTAGGTTCGTCTAAGACTATTTGTTTTTTTTCATAAACCACTAGATGATCGTTAGTAGAAACTTTGACATGGTAAGAGCGAATTTTAGAGGGAGACTCCAAAGTAACGACCATGCGATGTTGCAGATTCCAATGCGTAGGATTCTCAATGATCACATCCTGCATAGGAGTCCTTTTGCCGCTCGCTTTGATAACTTTCATCGCCAAGCTAATACGCCCCTGATTATCTTTGCTAATCCAATAATTATAACTCAAATACCCGCATCCTATAAGCAATGCCATGATAATCCAACGCAACACGATTTATCTCCCTAAAAAACATAAAGCACATTCAACACAGCAAAGCTAGAACGCTTAAAACCGATGTTGTTGCCAATCAATGTTCGACTATTCTGCCCATTATAATAAGTGGCTGCGCTCTCCATACCAAGACGCAAATAGGTCAAAGGAATCTTAGTGCCTAATTCAAAACGCAAATGCCGCTTATAAGTGAAAACCAGTCCAATATTGATCGTGTAATCAGCTTGCATGAGCATTTTCCAAAACACATTGGAGCTTTTATAGGCGTTGGCAATCACTTCATTAAAAGCGCTACTGCTCATCCCGCGTAACACCATCATGCCCACACCAAAACCCGCATAGGCACCGATGAAATGTTGCTTTTGTTTATCCAAAGGCACATCTACCAACGCATCCATATTTAAAGACCCTAATCCATAAACCCATTTCCCAAAACCCTTAGAGCTATTTTTATTGTTCAGTGTGCTGATTGTAGCAAGTCCGGGCACAACGAGCAAATCTCCATAAATCCGTGTTCCAAAGTAAAGATTGAAGAATTGCTGGTAACCAAGCTCTAAATTCAACATATTAGCTACGCCCTTGATGGTTACATTGGTATTAAAGACATCATTAGCAACAGGGATTCCCAAAGTGGTGTCTATGACCTGCACCCCAGTATAACTTTCCTCTAAAATCCCAACACCATAGCCTCCCCCTAAAAAAAAGCCACTTTTTTCCTTAGCAATCTTATAGCTTTCCAACTTTTTAGCTTTAAAAGCTTCGCTTTTGTTTTTATAATGCTTTTCAATGTATTTTTTAGCATAATAAAATTGTGTTTCTGGCACACCCCCCAAATCCCTAATCTGTTCTTTGAGTTGTTCGATTTCAGGATCGGAGGGTATTGTGGAGATTGCTTGTGGCGTATGTGGCTGTGAAGTTTGTAAGGACGGATGAGGTGTTACGCTTGGATTTGTCGCCACCATACCCGCTACTATTAAGGATTTCATTGCTATTTCCTAAAGCAAAAAATTATAGCTGATGTAGTAGGCATTCCCGCTCACAAAGCTGTAAGAAAAGGCATGGGTAGTTTTAAGAGGAGGAATTTTTAAAGCGAGTTCGATGCGGTGTCGGGTATCTAGAGTTAAAGCCACTCCCAAATTAACCACTAATCCAAAACTATTGGGATTGTGCAATGCGCTGGGATAATCCTTGTAGGCGCTCCAACCCACGCCAAGCCCTCCAAAAACCCCGATAGCATATTTCTTTTTCTTGTCCATAGATTTATCCATCACTAAATCTACATTGAAGCTCACTATCTGATAAGAACTAGACTGCTCGGGCTTTAAAACACTCCTATTAACACCACCCATATATTCCCCGTACACACGCAAGCCACCCACATCGCTTCTAATACACTTTTGATAGCCCGCTTTCAAGCCATACAGAAGGGGTAAACTCCCATTACTCGTTCCATCAACTTTAACACGCGCCTGTGCCAAGAGTAAACCTATAAAAGGTCCACTTTTTTGGCGGGCTACTTCTTGAGCAAATTTTCTTTGTGCTGCCTCAAAGAGTTGCCCTTTGAGCATGTAAATCTGAAATTCTTTTTCCGCACGCGCGCTACGCTGTTCTTGGGCAGGCATTCCTGCCCAACACATCTCTATGAGGAACGCACCTAAAAAAAATTTTGATAATAACATGTGTCTAGAAAACATACTGGTATCCCACATGCATGAGTGTTCCCCACCAAGAAATATCTTTGTTGGTGATTGCTTTAAACTCAAGTTCCACGCGGTTATGCCCAAAGATACTAAAGGCGATCCCCGCATTGGCCATCATGCCAAAAAAAGCGTTGGTACTTGCTCCTTGCGTGATCACCCCCAGCCCCACTCCCAATAAAAAGCCCATCGAAAGGTAACGCTTTACTAAAGGCAGAGTAGGATCGATCATCAAATCCGCATTGATAGTTGCGCTCTGATAACCGATACGCCCGATATTGGCTTGTTTGGGAATCGCCCCGATGTATTGGATGTAAATCCTACGCCCTATGAAATTGGGGCGCATGGTTTTAGCAAAGAGCGAGGGGCGAAAAGTTTGGTAGCCAAAGCGCACGCCGATACTCCAAAGATAGTCCATACGCTTCCCCCGGATTGTACCCTCTTGCATGGCGTGTTTGATCGCACTATTGTAGAAAAAACCTGTGCTAAGTCCCAGCAATAAGCCTGTTTTGCTTTCTGCATCCTTAATATCATCAATCAGGAGAGCAATTTCTCTATCAGTGTATTTTTCGTAAAACTTAATGTATTTGTAGTATTTGGGGTCGAGCGTTTTGTAATCTATACTCCACAACATCTGCCCTGACAAAACCAAAGCAGACAGCCTAAGCGCCCCGCAGATCTGCAATACCAACCCTAGTGAAAGATTTTAATCTTATCATAGCATTTTAAAGGTAAAATCTCTCAAAAAGTGTAGTCATGAAAAAAATCACCTTAGATTCTCTGTATCGTAAAAAACACCCTAAAGAAGGCGCAAGTCCTAGCAAGATCAGCGCGATCACCGCTTACGATGCGCTCTTTGCAAGCCTATTTGACCCCCATGTAGATCTGATTTTAGTGGGCGATAGCTTGAACATGAGTTTTGCGGGCAAACCGGATACCTTGAGTGTGGGCATGGCAGAAATGCTCTATCACACTAAGGCGGTGTGTCGGGGTGTGCAACGTGCCTTTGTAGTAGCGGATATGCCCTATGGGAGCTACACCCATGAAAAACAAGCCCTCAAAAATGCTTTAAAATTCTACCAACAAACGCGTGCAGATGCGATCAAATTAGAGGGCGGACAGGCGCGTGCGCCCTTGATTGCAAGATTGGTACAAGAAGGCGTGGCGGTGGTGGGGCATATAGGGTTGTTGCCCCAAAGTGTGCGCGCGGTGGGGGGCTATAAGATTGTGGGCAAAACACCCACAAGCGCGCGCCAACTTTTAGAAGACGCTTTGAGCGTGCAGGAAGCAGGGGCTAGCTTGGTGGTGTTAGAAGGCGTGGTCGCATCTGTGGCTACAGAGATTAGCCAACGCTTAAAGATCCCCACCATAGGCATAGGGAGCGGGGCGGGGTGTGATGGACAAATTTTAGTCTTTAGCGATCTGCTAGGACTATTCAAGGCGTTTAAACCTAAATTTGTGCGCACCTATTTAGAGGGGGGCACTCTCATAGAAGAGGCGTTGCAACGCTATGTCCAAGACATCCAAACAGGGCATTTCCCCTCTGAGCAAGAGAGTTACTAATGCAACGACTCGTCAATGTGGAGGCACTAGACCTAGAAGAGCAAGAATCTTTAAGCCTACGCCCTAGCTTGTGGGAGGACTATATCGGGCAAGAACAGATTAAAAAATTATTGCAAGTTTCTATTAGCGCCACACGCAAACGCCAAGACACCCTAGATCATGTGCTTTTCTTTGGACCTCCGGGTTTGGGTAAAACCACTCTAGGCCATCTCATCGCTAAAGAGCTTAATGCCAATATCAAAGTTACCACCGCCCCCATGATTGAAAAGACCGGCGATTTAGCCGCCCTTTTAACCAATCTCAACCCTAAAGACATTCTCTTTATTGATGAAATCCACCGCTTGAGTCCGGCCATTGAAGAGGTGCTTTACCCGGCAATGGAGGATTTTAGGCTAGATATTATCATCGGCTCTAAAGCGGCTGCCCAGACCATTAAGATCGATCTAGCCCCTTTCACCCTCATAGGGGCGACCACGCGCGCCGGGTTGCTCTCTAACCCCCTGCGCGAGCGCTTTGGCATGCATTTTCGCATGCAGTTTTACAGCATAGAAGAACTAAGCACCATCATCACGCGCGCGAGCGCGCGCTTGCAAAAGGACATTGAGCCCCAAGCCAGCATGGAGATCGCGCGCCGATCTAGGGGCACGCCCCGCATCGCGCTAAGACTGCTAAGACGCGTGCGCGATTTTGCCGATCATGCCAATGAATCATGCATTTCTTTACAAACCACACTCTTTGCCCTAGAGGAATTGGGCGTGAACGCGCATGGTTTTGACGCGCTGGATTTGCTCTATCTCAATCTCTTAGCCAATGCCAAAAACAAAGCCCTAGGGCTTAGTACCATTGCAGCCAGTTTGCATGAAGATGAAAGCACTATTGAAGAGGTGATTGAGCCCTTTTTATTGGCTAATGGGTATTTGGAGCGCACGGCTAAGGGGCGTATCGCCACGCTCAAGACTTACGAAACGCTCAAACTCAGCCGCCCCCGCTTGCTCTAAAAATTTAAAAAAATTGTAAGCATAGCATGCTATACTGCACCACTTAGTTTTTGCTAAGTTTTTTGGGGCTGAACAGGATTTCGACAAGGGTTGCATAGCGTGGGTTGCATGCCAAGTGTCTCTTGTAAAACGACACAAACAATAACCGTAAACAATCCTAATTACGCTCCTAACTACGCTAAAGCTGCGTAGCGAGCTGGAAGTCGGCAGGGTTGCTGGTGTCCTGTTGGCATTCCATCATTGTTAGCCAGATGCCTTTAAAAAGTGCTCGTTTTTTAAAGTAAGATTTAGAGCTAGGGGTCTTTATTTGAGCTAGAGAGGTGGCTTAAGAAGAACCCGACAATTTGTTCACTTCTCTAAGCATGTAGATGCCCACGGACGGATGTGATTTTTGGACTGGGGTTCGATTCCCCACAGCTCCACCATTTTACAATGTTTCCCCATAGCAAGAAGGATTGAGTACGCCAATGAGTCTGAAGCGATGTTTTATAGTGTCTGTTTTGTGGATGCTGACTACAGCGTCTTCACTGATGGGTATTGATGTCCATGCGCTCGCCAATGCAGAAGCCAAGAGTGCGGAATTGGCAACGCAATTGGTCAGTGCCAGCAACAAAATTTTAGAAGAGGCTATTGATAGAGGTAGAGATTATCGCGAAGTCAAAAAGCTCGATCATCTTTATCAAGAAGCCAAGGGGATTAAGCTCGTCGTTGCTCCCAATGCTGGCGCTCAGGAAGGTACAAAAAAAGAAGGACTTGAAGAGGCGTTTAAGAAGGCACTAGAACGCCCTGTAGATTTAGATAAAGCATTAGATTTGGTGGATGCGCTGCAAAAAGAGCTTAAAGAGACTAAATGGAGCACAGATATAACTCCCGTGCTCACCCTTACAAATCAACTCCAAAACTCCCTGCACACCGCTATGGATCTGAAAGCCCAATGGCTCAACACCCGCAAGGCTAATTAAAGCCAATTATTAATATCCCCACCATAACGCACCGCTTTAGCGTCTTGGGATTTTTCAATTTTCTCCAAACTGGCTTGGATATTGGGGGGGAGGGGGTTTTCATCTGAATAGCTAAAATGCATGTGCGCGCTCACCACCCCGGGGGCGTTTTCGATCTCTCTATTGGCGCACAATTCTGCTTGCACATCAGGAGCTTCGATCAAGGCGATGATCACCCCTTTGTCTTGATCGAAAGCGGGCACCTCCACACACTCCAAAGCCTCAATCGTTTTTAAACTCTGCTCAAAACTCTCCGGTTGGACTTTGACAATCACACTTGAAATATTCATGTTTTCCTTTCTACAAACAAGATAGCCTGACTAGGGCACACGGGTGCACACATGCCACAGCCCGTACAGGAGGCATGAATGTGGGGGAAAAACATGCCCTCAAAGCTAATGGCGTTGTAGGGGCATGTGTCCTTGCACGCAAAGCACACCACACCTTGATAACTCAAACAGGTTTGCGAATCAATGAGTGCCCACGCCCCTATGACACTAGAGTGCTCCCTTTCTAACACCCCTGCGTGCTCTTGAGCACACACCTGCGCGCATTCCCCACAAAAGGTACACCCGCGCTCTTTAAAATCCAAATAAGGGTGTGTCGCCTCTTTTTTGACAATGATATGTTCAGGACAGGCTGAAACGCACCCCCCCACACAATCTAGGCACCCTTGCGCCCTTTGGGGGTTGAAATAGGGCAGGGGGATCACAAAAGCTTTAGGCTTTAAGCCCTTGAAAATCTCTCTAAAGGGTTTTTTGGGATTCATTGGGTACGCTTATTTCTAAACTAACAGGACAATGATCGCTACCTAAAACATGGGCGTGAATCTGCGCATCAGCGAGCTGATTTTGCAAGTTCTGAGAGACCAAGAAATAATCAATACGCCAACCGATATTGCGCGCTCGAGCTTGACTCATATAGCTCCACCATGTGTACACTTCTGTTTGGTTGGGGTAAAAATGGCGGTAGGTGTCCAAAAATCCCAGTTGGAGTAATTGTCTAAAGGCATCGCGCTCGGGATCGCTAAAGCCCGCGTTATAGCGGTTACTCTGCGGGTTGGTCAAATCGATCTCATTGTGGGCGACATTCAAATCCCCGCACACAACCACCCCCTTATGCCTTGCCAAATTCTGCAAAAAATCCCTAAACGCGCTCTCCCACTGCAGGCGATAAGGCAGGCGCAATAGCCCCCTTTGCGAATTAGGCGTATAGACATTGACCAAGTAAAAGTTCTCATACTCACAAGTGATCACGCGCCCCTCGTTGTCATGCTCTTCTAGCCCCAATCCATAGCGCACGCTCAAAGGCGCGTTTTTGCTCAAGGTCAACACCCCGCTATAGCCCTTCTTCTGTGCGCTATTCCAAAAAGCATGGTAGTTTTCAAAGGCAAAATCCGCCTGCTCAGGTTGCATTTTAGTCTCTTGCACACAAAAAATATCAGCCTCGCTCGCTAGCAAAAACTCTTTAAAACCCTTTTGCATGCATGCGCGCAAGCCATTGACATTCCACGAAATTAAGCGCATCTAACACCTTTTAAAGCGATTATAACACTTTAAGTTAAATTTTAGGGACTTATGTAGTATAATTGCGCTTTTGGCTTGATAGCTCAGTCGGTAGAGCAGAAGACTGAAAATCTTCGTGTCGGTGGTTCGATTCCGCCTCAAGCCACCATCTAATCTATAAAATCCCAAAAAAGTTTTAGAATTGTCGCCCCCACCACGCATAAAAAGACTCGGCGGATAAACTTGACTTCTTTAGCCATCACCAAATTAGAGCCCACCCATGCCCCTAACATCTGCCCTGCCCCCATCAAGAGCCCCACAGACCAAATTACCTCCCCCCCCATTAAAAACACGCTCAGGCTCACAATATTGCTGGTGAAGTTGAACACTTTTGTGCGCGCGGTGGCTTTTTTCATGTTCAGCCCTAAGAGCGCGACCATGGCAAAAGTCCAAAACGAACCCGTACCCGGTCCAAAAAAGCCGTCATAAAACCCCAATCCTAACCCAAAAATGCCATAGAAAAGGGCGGGTTTGACCCTAGGATGGCTATCCCCTTCCCCCACTTTGGGAGCTAGCAAGGTGTAAATAAAGATCAAAGATAAGAAAATAGGGATGAGTACGCGCAACATGTCCGCCTTGAGCCATAAAATCAAGGTCGTACCCAACGCCGCGCCCACCACCACACACCCCACCCCAAAGGCGACTTCTCTTAGAGGCACCATGCCCTTTAAGCAGAAATTCAGCGCGGCGGTGAAGCTCCCAAAACTGCTTTGTAATTTATTGGTGGCTAGCACCATGTGGGGGGGGATTCCTAATGCCATCAAGGTGGGCACGGTGATAAGCCCCCCACCCCCAGCAATCGAATCCACCAGCCCCGCGCTGAATGCCGCCACAAAAAAGATCCCATAAACATACCATTCTAACTCCATCGCACACTCCTCATCAATTCGCATCCATTATAACAAAGCTACATTTTAGGTTTATATCGCTAGAATTCGATCCCCCAAGCTCCTATGGTTGGAGCTTTGGTTTTATCTCGGGTTAAAGGAGTATCTTTTTGGACCTTAGTTTGCAAGCACTTTTTAACGCAAGAAAGGATACTAACATGCGTTCACAATATCGTTTGGTTTTGCTAAAGCTTATGGAAATGGGATGTCGCGTTTCTAGTTCTTTTAAACGTGCCCTTAAAAAACTGAGTAATAATGACCTATTTGAGCTACTATCTACAATCTGTATTCTACAATCGCAAAGAGTAATCCCTATTAAATATGCCAATCATAGAGTGAAAGGCAATCTAAGTTATCAAGATTGTCATGTAAAACCTGATTTAGTATTGATTTATCGCTCGATGGGCGCGTCTTTAGAATTAGCGCGCTTGGGCAAGCATAATAAAGTGTTCAAATAATTTCTAATATTACTCTACACCGCTATAGACGCGCGTACCTGCGCGTCTAGGTGATAAATATCCTCCAAATGAGAAAGCCCCCTACACGCGCTCTCAAAGCGCGCTAGGCTTTGTTCTACTACTTGGACAATCTGCCCAAAGGCAATTTTGCCCTCTATAAAGGCTTGGCAGGCTGCCTCCGCGCTCGCATTCAACACCACACCTAATTTTGGGTTCTGCAATAGGGTGTCCTTTAAAGCCCATAGGGGGTATTTGCGCGTGTCTATGGGCTCAAAGCGCAAGGGGGGCAGGGCGCATAAATCTAGGGGGGCAATGCTGGCAAGCTTGGGGGCAAGCTTGGGGGCTAGGGCATGGGCGATGGGGAGCTTCATATCCGGGGTGGCTAGCTGGGCGTGCAGGCTTTGATCCTTAAAGCGCACGAGGGCGTGCACGCTAGAAGTGCGCTCAATATAGGCATCAATGGCGCTAATACCAAAGAGCCAACGCGTTTCTAGCACTTCAAAGAGCTTATTGAGCATGTTAGCCGCGTTGATGGTGATGTGCATGCCCATGCTCCAATTAGGGTGTTTGAGGACTTTTTCTAGGCTTTGATGGGGGATTTGCTCAGGGTCTAGATCGCGCAACGCGCCCCCACTCGCGCCCAAATATAAAGTTTGCACCTCTGATATAGAGCGTTGTTTGAGCAAACTCCACAGCCCGAAGTGTTCGCTATCAATGGGGATCATGTTCTGGGTGGGCAAGAGCCAGCCCGCCACGACTAAGGATTCTTTATTTGCTAAGGCTAGGGTTTTGCCTTGTTGCAAGGTGCTTAGGGTGGGCTGCAAGCCGGCAAACCCACTTAAGGCATTGAGCACTAGATGAGAGCAGCAAGCACCCAACATCTCCTCTAGCCCATGTGTGCCTTGAAACAACACCACCTCTTTAGGCAAAGCCTGCACGAACGCACGGCTAGGCTGGGGCAGAAAGACTTTTTGGGGCTTGTGGGCGTGGATTTGTTGCAATAACAGCTCTTCATTGCGCCCGGCACTCAAGGCTTCTAGGCGCACCCCTAATAATTGCGCCACTTCTAGGGCTTGTGTCCCAATTGAGCCCGTGCTCCCTAAAATCACCACCGCCTCAGACAAAGAAGACATCTCCAAAAAATAACAAGAAGTGCAAGCTCACCCCCCCAAACAACATGGCATCTAGGCGATCCAAGATTCCCCCATGCCCGGGCAAGCACGCCCCGCTGTCTTTGACCTCCGCCCTGCGCTTGAGATAACTCTCATACAAATCTCCTAAAATCGCGCTCAACGCCACGATCACGCTCACCCCCAACGCCCACACAAAACCCACACTCCACATGCCCACCAATCCCCCCAACAGGCTAGAAAGGGCTAGACCAATCAAAGAGCCCTCTAGGGTTTTTTTGGGCGAAGTGGGACTTAGGGGGATTTTGCCCACCAATCTCCCCCCAAAATACGCCCCCACATCAGCCACCACCACGATCACCACCAGCCACACCACCCCGCGTACGCCAAAATCCTTAAACAGCGCCAAGAGGATCACAAAGGGCAGAGTGGGGTAAATGAGGGGCAGGACCTGCGCAATATTCTTTGCTCTGAAGGCTAAGACCCCGGCAAAAAACATCCCCACAAACAACGCGCTTTCAACGGGACGCGGGCTAATGTAAGCAAGCCCCCACACCACTAAAGCCAATCCATAGTGCCAAAACGAAAAACTAAGAGCATGGGTTTTTTCATAGAGTTTTAAAGCCTCATGAAAACCTAGCAAATACGCCACGCCCAGCACCGCCCACACAAAACGCACATCATTAAAAGCCAGCACAACTCCCACCAAGACAACTAAAACTAGCCCCGTGATGTAGCGCGTTTTCTCCCCCTTCAACTTAGAGAAGTCCATTTTTAACTCCTAACAAAGATTGCCCCCACTAGGGCATAGGTGATCGCGCTGATGAGCGCGATCCCTAAGACATTGAGCCATAACCCGGCTTTGATCATGTCTTGAATGCGCACATAGCCAGAACCATAGGCGATCGCATTGGGTGGGGTAGCCACGGGCAACATAAAGGCACAGGTAGCCGCTAGGGCAACAGGGATGGTAAAAAATAACGCTTGGGCGTGCTCATAGCCCAAGCCCAAAGCCACGCCCCCAATCACGGGCAAAAAGGCGGCGGCTGTGGCGGTGTTAGAAGTTACCTCGGTTAAAAAGATCACCAACGCCGCCACCAACACGATCAAGAGCAATAAGGGCAAATTGGAGAAATGCGCCACTTGATGCCCGATCCACAATGAAAGCCCGCTTTTGCCAAATTGCGCGCTCAAAGCCAGCCCGCCCCCAAAGAGCAAAAGCACATCCCAGGGGAGTTTTTTCATGGTGTCCCAATCAATCAAGCGGGTTTGTTGGGCGGGGATGATGTAGAGGATAAGCGCGATTGCCATCGCGATGATGGAGTCTAGATTGGCGATCTTGATCCCCATAGCGTGTAAAAGCGTGCCTAAGAAAATCCAACTCAAACACGCCAGCACAAACAAGCATGCCACCCAAATCTCTCCGGGACTCATCGGTCCTAATTTTTGCAATTCCTTAGCGATCACCTCCTTACCCCCGGGGATTTCTTTAATCTTGATGGGAAAAATAATGTAAGTTAGCAGAAACCACGCCCCTATAAGCATGAGTAAGGCGATGGGCACGCCTAAGATCATCCACTGCCCAAAGCCAATTTTAAGATGAAAGGCTTCTTGCATGTAGCCAGCTAGTAGGGCGTTGGGGGGCGTGCCTATGAGGGTGGCTAGCGAGCCAATAGAGGCGCTATAAGCAATGCCCAACATCAGACAGATACTAAAATTGGTGCGCGGAGTGGGAGTGGGGAGCGCCTCTTTAGTTTTATGCATAATGGTGTGCAATGCCCCGCCATGCCTAGATTGGTAAGAGAGGGGGTCGTCTAGGGATTGGGGCTTGCTTAAGGGTTCTTGCCCTTGGAGCAATTTTGCCACCAAATTTAGCACACTCAAACCCACGGGCATCATCATCACTGCCGTAGCGGTGTTAGAGACCCACATGGACAAAAAGGCGGTCGCGAGCATAAAGCCCCCCACCAACGCCCTAGGACTCGTGCCCACAAAGAGGATAATTCTGAGCGCGATACGGCTATGCAGATTCCAGCGTTGCATCGCCATCGCCAGCACAAACCCGCCCATGAATAAAAAGATAATAGGACTCCCATAAGAAGCCCCCACCTCTTTAAAGCTTGCCACCCCCAACGCACTAAAGAGCACTAAAGGCAAGAGAGCGGTGGCGACTAATTCGATCGCCTCGCTCATCCACCACACCCCCATTAAAACCGCCACCCCCGCTACGATGGGCAAAGAATCCAATTTGAGCCCGGGTTTGCTCAATATGCTTTTAATGACCTCTAAATGCGCGCTAAGGGCGCAATACACCCCCAAAGCCAAAAGCAACCCCCCCCAAAAACCCACCCATGGCACACTGATCTTAAAACCCTTCATTAGCGATCCTTTTACAAAACTGGAGTGTAAGCTAGAAGGCTTAACATTTTGTTTAAATCTTAAGAATGGGGCGCACAAGAGCGCGCATAAGCATAACGCAACACATCTATACTCACAAAATCCCCCTCCCAAAACACATAGAAATACGCCCAACCATTGTGGTTTTTCTTGCCCAAGTGTTTAGCCGCCATTTGGTGGATACTCAAGGCTTCTTGATGATCATGCAAGCGATTCTCTAGCAAGTAACAGATGTAATTTTTCTGCTTGTCGTAAAATTCTTGTTTCTCTTGTAGAAAGCCCGCTAGAGTGAGTTCTCTTAAGCTCACTTTGGGAGGCTTGATCTCTAGGCTAGCTTCTATGAAGGGATTGCTTAGTGGGGTGATTTGGGCAATACGCTGGGTGGCTTCCTGCACAAAGAGGGGGTCTTGTTCGATGCCTAAAAAGTGCCGTTTAAATTTTTTAGCCACCGCCCCCGTGGTGCCCGTGCCAAAGAAGGGGTCTAAGATTAAATCCCCGGGCTTACTGCTGGCTAGAATGATCTTTTCTAAGAGGGCTTGGGGTTTTTGGGTGGGGTGGAGTTTTTTACCATCGGTGCCTTTCAGGCGCTCTGAGCCAATACAAATCCCAATCTGCCATATACTGCGCTCTTGTTTGTTGTGGTTGAGGGCTTTCATGGTTTTGTAATTAAAAGTGTAGCGGGCATGTTTGTCTTTGGCGCACCAAAGCAGGCTTTCATGGGCGTTGCAAAAGCGCCTACCCCTGAAATTAGGCACGGGATTGGGTTTAGCCCAGACAATATCATTGAGAATCCAAAAGCCCAAATTCTGCATCAAATAGCCCAGGCGGTAAATATTTTGAAACGAGCCCATCACCCAGATACTCCCATGCGCCTTTAAAACCCGTCTGCATTCATCTAGCCACGCTAGACAAAAGTTATCATAAGCCTGCAAACTCTCAAAACGATCCCACTCTGCACACACGCCCATAAAGACCTCCCCATTATCACGCAACAACTCCCCATGCGTTTGCATAAAATAGGGTGGATCGGCGATGATCAAGTCCACACTCTCAGAGGGCAGGGTAGGCAAGAGTTCTAGGCAATCTCCTTGTAGAATGCGATCGACTTCTAACATGATAAACCCTTGAGATTTTTTCCTGTAGGAAAAAGTTCTTCTCTAAGTTCTACAAAGGGTTCTTGATTGGAGAGTAGTTTTTGGATGAGTTTAGGCTTGTTGGCTTGCAATTTCAGCAACGCTTCCCTTGCCTCATCACTCGTATCAAAGTCTGGAATACTCAGGATATCCTGACAGCGTTCTTTTTTATGGCGTTTCAAGTGCGCGATAAACTCCTCATAAATATCCTCTCTGCAAAATAGACAACTAAAGAGTTCCCTGCCGTAGCAAATAAAAGTCTGTTCGTTAGAATGATGGGCTATTTGTTCTTGATAGTATTTTTGATTCTTCTTCAGCGCATCATCGCTAAACCACATGCAGGATTTTAGGGTTTTATGCCGGAATCTTTGTTGCAACACCTGAATTTTTTTACAGAAATTGGCATATTGCCCTCGCTTTTTGGTGCTGTCATGGTCATCTCTAATTTTCTGCTCGATCAAGTAGATCGCCTGTGTATCTTGAAACACCTGATCGGCACTAAGCGGGTTGCCCTCTTCATCTGTGCCTATCTGCTTATCTAGGGGTTCATAGCCCATCTCAAGAATATAATCGCCTAGGACTTTTTCCAAAAAATTACCAAACTTGATCTCATAGCTTTGCGTGAGGTTTTGGATTAATTTAGTCTTGGCATTGCTCACCCTAAATAATCCCGTGTAGCGTTCAGGGTGTTGCAACACATCGAGCAAGAGTTGGTAACAAATGTCTTTAGCAAAAATTTCGGCATTAAGCTTTGCTTGAAAATCCACATAGTCCATTAAAATCCTTAAAGTTTTATCTCTTTGAGAAAAGCATGCAGGTGCTGGTATTCTTTGGGGTTTAAATAGCGCGTTTTGCCTTCAGGGAGGGCGTTAAGATGGGCAAAGCCATAGGACACCCGTTTTAAATCCAACACCGCGCGATCAAAATGGGCAAAAAAGCGGCGCAATTCTCTATTCTTGCCCTCTGTGAGGGTGATTTTGAGCTTAGAAAAATGGGGGTGATTTTTAATAATGTCGTAGCGCGCAAAGGGGGGGAGCTGTAGGCTTTGTTGGGGGTTTTTGGGGTGTGCGCCCTTGTGGGAGTGAATGCCTGTTTGCATGCCCTCTAAAATCTGGGGGGTGATAGGTCCCTCAATTTTAAGCAAATACACCCGCTCTAGCGCGCTGTGCATGAGCGCGCTCACTACCCCGCTATGATCGCTCAACAACAAAAGCCCACTAGAGGCAAAATCCAAACGCCCCACAGGGATGAAGTGGGCGAATTTGCGATCCAAGCTCTCAAAAATAGTAGGGCGGGCGCGATCGTCCTTGCGCGCCACGAGCTCCCCCTTAGGCTTGTGGTAGATCACCACGCTATAGCGGGGGGCTTTGGGGATTTTGAGCAATTTACCCTCTACAAAGATTTTATCTTCTTTGTTAAAGGGGGTGGTGAAGGTGGCGATCTGGTGGTTGATCTTAACCTTACCTGCGCCAATGAGGGCATCGGCTTGGCGGCGCGAGCAGTGCAAATAACGGGCGACAAACTGGTTTAAACGCATCAATCCACCCACTGGTAATCTTTAAATCTCTCTTTGATCTGCGGGCTCACTCTTAGGGGGGTGCTGATGGTGATCTTTTTGTCCTTTTCTTGCACCACCACACACAACGCGCGCGCGCCCTTGTTGGCATTTGCCGCCTCCTTTAAATGCGCAAACAACTCCACAGGCACGCTAGCATCCACCACAAGGCACAAGGGTTGCCCTTGCAAGCATGAAGTGCCCTTGTTGAAGTCTGCTTGCAAATCCAAAGGTTCTATGTCGCTGGGCTGTGCCTCTGCTTTGTAGCGCACTTTAGCGATCTTCTCTGTGCTGATTTGCTCTAGGGTTTTGATCTCTAAGAGGCGCAAGCGCGCGACCTCCTCTTGCTCCTCCACCTTGCATTTAAAGGCTAGGGGCAGATTGCTATCTAGGTGTTCTAAGGCGTTGAGTTGTTTTTCAAAAAGCATGAGTTCAAAACGCCCAGACAAATCCACGATCACCGCCTCGCCGTAAGGTTTTTTGCTCTTCTTGCCCAGCTTGCGCTTGAGTTCTAAGATTTTGCCCACCAACACGACATTTGCCCCAATCTCCACCCGTTTAATGTCCGTGCTTTTGAGGATATTCTTCAGGGGCTTGATTTGATCCTTAAACTCGTTTAAGGGGTGTCCTGAAAAATAAATCCCCATGCATTCGTATTCAAAATCTAATAGGGTGTTGTTGTCGTACTCCTCATAGAGTTTTAGATTGAGATTAGCGCGCTCGCTCTGCGCGTCTGCAAACAATCCGGTACGCATTTGGGCGTTGGTTTTGTCCTTTCTGCGCCCCTCCTCACAGATAGTGTCCAAGTTCTCTAACATGGTGCGCCGATTATAACCCAAGTTGTCCAAGCTCCCGGATTTGATCAAGGGCTCTAAAATGCGCTTGCTAAATTTAGAGAAATCAATTTTGCTAATAAAATCCTGCAAATCCTTAAACGCGCCCTGTTTTTCACGAATTTCTATCAAAGTGCCCAAAGGTCCTTCCCCCGCCCCCTTGATCGCCTCCAAACCAAAGATAATTTCTTTACCGCCCTGCTTTTCTTGCACCCCAAAGCGCACATCAGAGACATTCACATGGGGGCGTTGCACTTTGATCCCCATAGAGTTTGCCTCCTCCACATAGTGGGCGACCTCTTCAATGTGGCGGCATTCGCTACTGAGCATGGCTGCCATAAACTCGTGCTTGTAATGGGTTTTGAGATAGGCGGTTTGAAAGGTGAGCATGGCATAGGCAGCCGAGTGGGATTTGTTAAAGCCATAGCCGGCAAATTTGACGATCAAATCAAAGAGATCGCCCGCTTTGTTAGCCTCATAGCCCTTTTTGCGCGCCCCCTCTATGAATTTGGCGCGGTTGTCTGCCATGATTTGTGCGTCCTTCTTGCCCATCGCACGGCGGATCAAATCCGCCTCGCCCAAAGAAAAGCCCCCAATGGTTTGCACAATCTGCATCACCTGCTCTTGATAGACAATGGTCCCATAGGTGGGGCGTAAAATGGGTTCTAACGCCTCAAAGGCGTAGGTGATGGGCTCTAGCCCGTGCTTGCGATTGACAAAATCATCTACCATCCCGGACTCCATAGGACCGGGGCGCCCCAAAGCGATGATAGCGATGATGTCTTCAAAACAAGAGGGGCGCAGACGTTTATTCAAGGTTTGAAACATGCCCGATTCAATTTGAAAGATCCCAATGGTGTTGCCCTCTTGAATGGTCTGATAGACCGCCGGGTCGTCCATGTCCACGCTTAAAAAGTCAATCTTTTTATGGGCGTATTTTTCAATGAGCTTGAGCGCATCGTCAATCACACTCAAGGTTTTAAGCCCCAAGAAGTCAAATTTGATCAAATCCACCGCTTCAAGGTATTTCATAGAGTATTGCGTAACAATGCCCCCCGTGCGCTCGCTGGTGTATAGCGGGGTCTTGTGCCAGAGTTCGCGCTCACTATCCACCACCAACGCAGCCGCATGCTTGCCTGCCGAGCGATTCAAATTCTCCAAGCTTAGAGCAAACTCCCAAACCTGTTTGGCGGTTTCGTTGGTATTGATGAGCATCGCGATCTTGGGCTCTAACTCGTAAGCCTCTTTGAGGGTGATTCCTAGACGATTGGGGATGAGTTTAGCCATTTCATCGGCTTCTTTATAGGGCATGTCCAACACGCGCGCCACATCGCGAATCACTCCCTTAGCGAGCATTTTATTGAAGGTGATCACTTGGGCGACATTGTATTTCCCATATTTGGAGACCATGTAGTCTAGCATTTCGCCCCGCCGTCTTTGGCAAAAGTCGGTGTCAATATCGGGCATGCTCACGCGCTCGGGGTTTAAAAAGCGCTCAAAGAGCAAATCGTATTTGAGCGGGTCAATATCGGTAATTTGCAAACAAAACGCCACAAGACTCCCCGCTGCGCTGCCCCGCCCCGGCCCCACGGGGATATTATTTTCGCGCGCATGGCGGATAAAATCCCACACAATGAGCATGTAGCCGGCAAATTTCATCTCTACAATGGTTTTGATCTCGTATTCTAGGCGTTCTTGGTAAGTAACGTGTTGGCTAGGATCAATGATCTCTAGGCGTTTTTTTAAGCCCTCTCTGGCTTTATGGGCAAAATAAAGCGCGTCTTCTTCAAAGTCTAGCCCCTCTTTAGTGGCGTATTCTTTAGTGAATTTAAAGCGTGGGGGTGTGGGGGGGTTGGAGTCGTCTTTGAGGTCTAACTCTAGCTGGCATTTGCGCGCGATCTCTTGGGTGTGCTCTAAAGCCTCAGGGATGTCGGCAAAGAGTTGTGCCATCTGGGCGGGGGATTTGATATAAAACTCGTGCACGGAGTGTTTTAAGCGATCTTTATCCCCTAGCGTTTTGTTCATCGCCACACACATGGCGACTTCTTGGGCGCGCGCGTCTTCTTGCTTGGTGTAGTGGGTGTCGTTGGTGGCGATGAGTTTGATCCCTGTTTCTAAAGAAAGTCTGATGAGTTGTTCATCAATATAGAGTTGATCGGCAATGCCATGGCGCATGATCTCCATGTAGAAGTCGTCCCCAAAGATGTCTTGATACTCACATGCTACGCGTTTAGCCTCTTCATAGCCCTTTGCGCCGTATTGTTTGTTTTTAGGGTTGTTGAGGTTGAGATGCCAATTGATCTCCCCTTGCAAGCACGCGCTCGAGCAGATCAAACCCTGTGCGCGTTCTTTAAGGAGTTTTTTATTAATGCGGGGGTAGTAGTAAAAACCCTTGAGAAACGCCTGCGAGCTCAAATACATCAAATTGGCATAGCCTTCTTGATCTTTGGCATAGAGGCATAGATGAAAGCGTTGGCGGGATTGTTTATCGTCTAAATTTTGGGCGTTGTGCAAATAGGTTTCAATGCCAATAATGGGCTTGATCCCCTCTTTTTTCATGCAGGTGTAAAAATCAATCGCGCCAAACATATTGCCATGATCGCTCATGCTCACACTGGTCATGCCCAGCTCTTTAATGCGTTGGGCTAGGATTTTGATCTTATTAGCTCCATCTAGTAGGGAGTATTCGGTGTGCAAATGCAAATGGGTGAAGTTTTCCATGTTCGTCCTTTGCCACATGCTAGAGCAGAGGGGCTAAAAAGCCTCTTAAAAGCCTCACACTTTGAACTTAGAAAACTCTGAATCTAGTTGGGCGTTGTTATTGAGCATTTCTTTAACATTGCCCTCTAACTTCGCGCGCTCGCTCTTCATGCCCTTGAACATGTCTACTAAATCTTGGGTAACTTTGGCGATCTCTTGGATTTTGTAGCAAATCTCTTGATTGCTTGTAATCGCCTCTAGGGAGGTTTGCTTAGAAATAGAGAGGCTCTCTTTTACCCCATCGATTCGATCCACCAAACCAGAAGCCTCGCTAGAGATTTGCTCAGATTCTAGGGCGATCTTTTTAATGCGCCCGCCCATGCCCTCGATGCTTTGGGTTACCACATTAACCATGCTAGCGATCTCGGCTAAGGATTTTTGGGTTTGCTCGGCGAGTTTGCGCACTTCATCAGCCACCACCGCAAAGCCGCGCCCATGTTCGCCCGCGCGCGCGGCTTCAATGGCGGCGTTCAGGGCTAATAAATTGGTTTGGTTGGCGATGTTTTCAATGATGGACAACACTCCTTTAATTTCGTTGGCTTGATTAATGAGAGTTGTAGAATCATTGGCGATCTCAATCTGGTTTTTAGAGGCATCTAGGGAGAGTTGCACATAGCCGGTCATGCTTTGGCTAAACTCCTGCATCATGCGATCTGCGCTCTGAATCGTGGTCGTGGCGCGCTCAAGCAAGTCTAGGGCTGCGCTAGAGTTTTTCTCCACCTCTTGGCTGAGTTGGTGCATGGTCTCAATGCTGGTGGTTTCATGAATCTCATTAGACTGCAAACTTTGAGAAGTCTCTTTGATGGAGTGGCTAATGGCGATATTAGAAGAGAGAATGTTTTTTCCGCTCTGCACGATCTCTTGGATCTTTTGGATAAAGAGATTGAAGAAGTGTGAAGTACTCCCCACCTCATCTAAGACCTTGCTTTCTAGGCGTTGAGTTAGATCTGCCTCTTTGCTCTGGGTGAGCATGCCCGCCATGCGTCTCAAACGCCCCAAAGGTCTAAAAAGGTCTTTTTCTACCACCACAAACATGATCAAGCTCATGATCAGAAAAACTCCCAAGATATAAGCCAGTGTTTTTAGAGTGTTGCTAAAGATCTGATTATAAGTTCTTGTGAGATCAAAGCGTACATTTAAAATCGCAATCACATCGCCCAATTGAGAATTGACATGGCAATTCAAACAAAGTTTATCAGCGATGAAAGGTTGGCGCAACAAGAGGTAACGCTTATTTTGTTCCTTGATAAGATGAATGCTTTTTGTGCGCTCTTTATTCTTAAAGATGCGTTGCATATGCGCGTTGTCTGTAAAGCTTTGGTTGAGTCCAAATAGTGCAATCACTTCTTTAGAGGGCACAAAATTAACCTGTGCACCTTCAATATTCTCGCTATCTGTGATCACGCGTCTAAGCTGTTCTGGATCCCCTGTGAGTGCGGCCTCCCTGACCATATTCATAAGCACTTGATTTAAAACATGGATTAATTCGACGCTTTGCTTGGTAGCAAGCCTCTCATAACCCGCGCGCAGAGTGGCATAAACTACTCCGATGACTAGCAAAAACCCCACTACAGCATAGATGGTCGCTTTGGTTTTGATGCTTTTTAACATACCCATCCGTATCAGGTGAATTTAGCTATTATAGCAACTTAATTCTCCATAAGATATTAATGGGAAAATGGCAGGAAAAACTTAAAAGAGACTTAACATGAAAATTCTACTGCGTTTGCCCAATTGGCTAGGTGATGGGGTGATGGCCACCCCTATGCTTGAAACTCTGCGCTCTCATTATCAAGACAGCGCGTTCATTCTGGTGGGCTCTGCTGTGGTGTGCGCGCTCTTTAAAGACTATCCTAACACTACTTCCATTATAGACAACACCAAGCAAGCCAAAAACCGCCTTCTAGCTACGGCACAACTGGCTAAACGCATCGGTACTTGTAATCTATCTATCACGCTCACCAACCACTTTTACAGCGCGCTATTGCTCTATCTTACCAAAACACCCACACGCATAGGCTATGCCAAATTTGGGCGCACTTTTTTGCTCACCCATGCCCTAAAGCCTCTTTCATCAGGACACCAAGTCCAACGCTATTATCACTTGCTCAGCACTTGTATCCCCCATTTAAATCCCAATCCCCCCGCGCTTAAACTCCTTGCCCCAACCCTTCCAAAAACCTCTAAGCGTATCGGGCTCAATCCGGGGGCGGCTTATGGGAGCGCGAAGCGTTGGAGTGCAGAGTCTTTTGCCCAAGTGGGGGCGCATTTTCTAGATCAAGGCTATGAGGTCTATCTCTTTGGCGCGCGGGGGGATTTAGAGGTGGTGGGCGCAATTGCGCGCCTCATTGGGAGCAATCCTAAGCTCATCAATCTTTGCAACCAAACCACTTTGCCAGAACTCATTGCCATGTTAGCCACCCTTGATCTCTTTATCACCAACGATAGCGGACCGATGCACATCGCCACCGCTTTGCAAACCCCCTTAATTGCCCTTTTTGGACCTACTGACATGCAAGAGACTAGCCCATGGCACCACCCGCGTGCGCGCCTCATTTCTAAAAACCTGCCCTGTGCGCCCTGTAAAAAGCGCGTCTGCCCGCTTAAAAGCGGGGGGGCTATACAACCCCATGCGTGCATGCACGAGATCACCCCTGAGGAGGTGATTATCCATGCCCATGCACTTTTAGGTTAATTTTTCAACAAAGATCTGAGGGTTTCCCTAGCTTTTTGATTGCCTAGCTTGCTGGCAGATTTAAAGCACTCGATCGCCTTTTGCAAATCTTGCGCAATACCTTCGCCTTGATAATAGATCACACCCATGTTATACAGCGCGTTAGAATTTCCTTTGCTGGCGGCTTTTTCAAAAAAGGTGATCGCTTGTTGGATATCCCGCTCCACGCCTTCGCCC
Organism: Helicobacter baculiformis; assembly: GCF_900197685.1. Taxonomy (GTDB): domain Bacteria; phylum Campylobacterota; class Campylobacteria; order Campylobacterales; family Helicobacteraceae; genus Helicobacter; species Helicobacter baculiformis. The sequence continues at coordinate 29,054 of NZ_FZMF01000005.1, forward strand.
TTGCTATACATCACCCCCACATTGTAACAATCCTTGATTGAACCTAATTGAGTGGCGCGGTGGAAATATGCAAACGCTTTGGGAAAATCTTTTCTGACCCCCTTACCCACATGGTAGAGAGATCCTAAGTGGTGTAAAGCATTAGCGTTATCCATTTTAGCTGCCTCTTCATAATAGATAATTGCTTGAGCAATGTCCTGTGCTGTGCCCTTGCCATATTCGCACATCACCCCTAAATTATAATAAGCCTTGTCATCTCCCAATTTAGCCGCTTCTTGGAAGTAGAAAAAGGCGCGCACATGGTCTTTTTCTACTTCCAAACCCCTGTTATAGATCACCCCTAAATTGTAATTGGCTTTAGCATGTCCAAGACGAGCAGCCTGTTGGAAATAACCCAAAGCTTTTTGACTATCTTTAGAGACACCCTGACCATTGGCATAAAGCACTCCCAAGTTATAAAGCATCTGTGATTTTTGCCCACCCACTTGTGTGTTCATGGCTTTGAGATTGCTAAAGGCTTGCGAGTTACCTAAATCTGCAGCTTCCTTGTAATAGGCAAGTGCCGCATATTTATCCTGTTCAACCCCTTGACCAGTGCGATACAGGGTGGCTAAGCTAGAAAGCGCATCTGAATTCCCCATTTTTCCAGCTTCTTGGTACAGCGCAATCGCTTTGTCTATGTTTTTTTCCACTCCATTACCACTTTCATACATGTTAGCCAAAGTGTAAGTGGCTTTGGTAAAGCCTGACTGCGCCGATTCCTTAAAAAGCTCTAGGGATTTTTCTATGTTTTTTTCCACCCCCTCCCCATTCTCATACATGATCGCTAGATTATAGCACGCGCGCGCATCGCCCAAATCTGCAGCTTGTTGAAAATATTCTAGAGCTCTAGGATAATCCTTAGGCGTGCCTTGACCCGTGTAATACATGCTCCCTAAACTGACCAAAGCTTTTATGCTTCCACGCTCAGCAGCCCTTTGATAAAGCTCTAAAGCTTTTGTATAATCTACACCCACTCCATTGCCGGTGCGATACATCATTCCCAAGTAATTTAAGGCGTTCATATCTCCCAAGCTTGCCCCATGTTTGAAATAATTTAGGGCTTTCTGATAGTCCTTTTTAATTCCCCTGCCCAAGTTATACATCACTCCCAAGTTGACAAAACCCTGACTATCGCCCGAGTTAGCTGCCTGTTGAAAGTAGTCTAGAGCCTTGATATCATCCTGAGGCACCCCCTTGCCATTGACATACATCACACCCAAGTAGATTAACGCTCTAGAGCTTCCTAAATCCGCAGCTTGTCTGTAATGCGCCAATGCTTCTTCATAACGACGTGCCCTATAGGCATCGTGTGCCATGACTAGAAAATCTTGATAAGCACTCCCTTGACCCTCTTCATCCTCTGTAGATTCTAAGTCTTCTTGCAAATCTTCTTCAAAAGGGTCTTCAAGAGGTTGGATTCGTTCGTACTCTTGCATGTACATCCTTTATAGACTAACTTTAAGTTGGGTGATAACCTGCGCGATCGCTTGTGTGCTAACATGTTGCAATGCTCGAATTGCGGTTACAGGAATCTCTAATTCTTTATTCTCAACTTTAAGGGCAACCTCTTGACTTTTAAACACCATAAAGCTTTGTGCATTGGTGTCCACAGAAAGGATAATTTGCGCATAGTAAACCCCCTTATATTCCACAAGTCCTAATGAAAGCACATTGAGCTTCAAGCCTATACGGACATTTCCAGAAGACATACTCACCATAACACACTGACGCATCCCCTCTAAAACAAGCATATTTTTGAGCATATTGGCAGGCAAATCTACAAATTTTTCTTTAACGCTACGCTCAATTTGCCCATCAGTCCGTTTGAGTAAAATATCCTTCGTGTTAATGAGATCCGCCCCCCAAACTCCCACCAACGCAAGATGTTTAGGATTGGCGCACACGGAAGGCGCACTTTGTGTGTTGAGATCATAATAACTAATCCTAGGTAAAGTTTGCTTCAGGTTAAGATTTAAGCACCCGCTGAGCAGAGGCATTAACAACACATAAAACCACACCCTCATTTATGTTCTCCAAAGAGCGTTTTGTAGGGATTAGCGTCAAACTTGTCCATAATTAAAGAGCCTTTTTGCACAAATTGATCGATACTGCGTAAACTCAATTCTGCCTGCATGAGTAAGGGTCCTAAAATATTTTTTAGATCATATTGCCCTTCTTGTATTTTTTGGTTAATATTTAATACCAACTGATCGCTGTGTTTTAAAAAAGTATCCCCCTTGCTAAAAAGGGCATCGCTTTTTTCTAGAGTTTGGCGCGCTTTGGTCAGCAAGCGATCTAGATCGGTTTTTGTGCTGTCCAAGCCCTGTGTAGTCTGTTGAATTGACGCGATGATCTTGTGGATGTTGTCAATATTTTCTGGGCTCAAAATCTGATCGATATTTTTGATGATGGCGAGCACTTCATCAGAAATATGCCCCGCACTATTGCCCAATTTTTCTAAAAAACTCTGCTCGTAATGCAAAATACGATCATGGTCGTTTCTGCTATAAAATTCCTTAGACTTACCCTGAATCAAGCTTAAATACTTTAAGCCTACTAAACCCTGCGATTCAACTTTCAATGTTGCATCTTTACTAATGGGCACTTTACTTTTAATGTCAATGGCAAGCTTAACCACCCCTAAGTGCTGAGGATCGAAGCCCACACTTCTGATTGTGCCAATTTGTATCCCCTTGTAATTAATAGGTGTGTTAGCCCCAATCCCGCCCAAATCTTTATCTGTATAGACCACATAGCGCAAGTAATCCTCTTCTTCAAAATTGACATGCCCTAACCACAAAATAAAGATCACCATGCATGCAATGCATGCTAAGAAAATACCCCCAATCAAAGTGTAGTTTACATGCCTTTCCAAAATTTTTCTCCTCGCGTGGAATTGAACAGGTTCCCCTCTTCTAAAGGTACCTGCTTAGTCCGTTCTACAAATTCCTCTAAATTGCCATCAAAACTAATTAAACCGTCTTTGAGCATGATAAAGCGATCGACCGCGTTTTTAATGGAATCTAGATCGTGAGTGATCATCACCACGGTTAAATTCAAGGCTTCTTTAAGAGAAAGGATCAGCGCATCGAATTTATCGGCAGAATAGGGGTCTAGCCCACTGGTGGGTTCGTCTAAAAAAAGAATATCCGGATTGGTCGCCATGGCGCGTGCGAGCCCTACGCGCTTTTTCATGCCTCCACTGAGCTCATAAGGATAGAGGTGGTGTACTTTCTTGCTCAAACCCACACGATCGAGCCACATTTTTGAAATCTCTACAATATTGCTTTTGGGGTAGGCGCTGTGCTCTTCAAGCATGATCCCCACATTTTCTAGTACGCTCAAGGAGCTATAGAGCGCGCCAAACTGAAATAGAACTCCAATACGATGGAAAATCTTATAGCGTTCCGAATCCTTCAGTTTCCAAATATCTAGATCAAAAATGCGAATGATGCCTTTGGTGGGTTTGTTAAGCAAGATCATGCTTCTTAGTAGGGTGCTTTTCCCGCTCCCACTTCCTCCTAAAATCGCTAACACCTCGCCCTTGTGGACGGAAAAATTTACCCCACGATGGACTATGTGATCTCCATAGGAGGTGTAAAGACCCTTGACATCAATTAGACGCGGTGTATCAGGTATCATCGTAAGCCTACATGTTGAGTTTGCTAAAGATCACTGAAAAAAGAGCGTTTAAAAAGATGATCCAAAAGAGCGCATTTACTACGCTTATAGTGGTGAGCGTACCTATGGACTCCGTATCACCCTTGACTTCAAACCCGCGCATACATCCCACCAACGCGATCGCAAACCCCCAAAAAGGAGCTTTGATCAGCCCAACAAAAAAATGTGTCAGCCCCACATTTTCATGTAAGCGTGCTATATAGTGGTTAAAGGTTACGCCTAGTTGGTATTTAATAGCCACCATCGCCCCTAAGAGCGCAAAAGCATCGGCAATAAAAACCATCAAGGGCATCACAATCACGAGAGCTAACACCCTAGGTAAGACCAGCCATGCAAAGGGGTTGAGCCCCATAGTATGCATCGCATCGAGTTCTTCGGTGATCTTCATCACTCCAATTTGAGCGGTGAAACTAGAAGCGCTACGCCCTGCTACTACGAGGGTTAAAATGAAAGGTCCCATTTCTCTGAGTGCGAGTTTAGCGGTCATTTCAATACTCATCAAAGGGAAGCCCAATTCTTGCAATTGGATCGCGCCCTGCAAGGCGATGGCAAAACCCACCACGAAGACGGTCAAAATACTTACGGGCAAGACTTTAAACCCGCTCTCATGAATATGATGAATCAAGGGGGTTAAACATAGAGTTTTTGGTTTGATAAACGCGCGTGCTAAAAAATAGAGCACCATACCACAGAAATTAAAAGTATTGAGCACGGTATTAAAAAAAGTAGCCACACTTTCACCCAATTTCTCCACGAGATTGCGCTTAGGATGATTTGCCTGTTCCTTGCGCAAAATGCTGGGATCTTCTTTTACCCAGCTCTCCACAACCTCCAACACACGCCCATTGTAGATATTGGCGTTTAAGAAGGCGGGTTTTTTGCGCCCCAATAGATCATAAAGCAACATCAAAAAAACAAAATCCAAACTTTCAACTTCTTTAAAGTCGATTGCCTTGATGGGAGGGGCGGCTTTGATCACGCTTTCTAGCTGTTTGAGCGCATCTGCAGGGGTTTTAAAATCCCAATTACCACGCAAAAACAGCGTCTCAGATTTCACATAACCCACAGGTGCTGTTGCAATCACAAGATCCCTTAGTACAAAAGTAATCCACATCTTAATTGTGGGGGCTGTATGTTATTATACAACAAAAGCATAATGGGTAATAATTTGAAGCGTGCGCGGATTGTCTTGCTAAGTTGTGGTGTGGGGTTAGCTTTGGGCGCACAAGAAAGTATGTGGCTCAAAGAACAAGATACTTACGCCCGTCTTTACAACCAACGCCAACAGCTTAAATTAAAAAATGGCGGATACTTTGGCATAGGATTTGGAGTGATCAGTATTAAAAAAGATTATAAAAACACCAAACTAGAAAGTTTTCCTGTGATTTTGAGCTTGAAGGGGGGATTACAGACTTTTTTTAAAAATTATATTGGGATACGCGGATTTATGGCGCTAGATTTAGCCACTTCTGAAGTTAACTGGCAATCTAGGTTTAACCCTTCTGATTCCTTTTATGGTATGGCAAGCGTAGGGTTAGAGATTCCTATGGAAATTAGCCTCACGCGTTCCTACAAACATTTTCTAGGAGTTTATGGCGGGATTGGACTAGGGGCTGTGCTCTATGCAGATAATGCAAATTTTAGTTTCAGAAACAAGCAATTTATTTACACAGCAGGACTGATCGCGCAAGGGGGAATTACCCTTACCCTCTACACTAAGCACCGCATCGAAGCTGGACTTAAGCTCCTGCCTACCAATAAGACCCTGCTAGCTTCTGAACGTTTTGAAACCTCTTTGATGTTCCATTGTATGTACATTTATAAATTCTAAAAGAATTTGTTTAGGATTGCACTCTGCACGAGCCACATGTAAAGTGCAGTACCCCCCACAACACTTAATACAAACACTCTTAATATTAAGTGCGAAACCACCACACAACTCACTGCCAACATTTCATTAAGCCCATAAGGGGGGCTAGAAAAGGGCGTATCTTTGAGGCTATAGACAATGAGCATGCCCACCACTCCCAAGCTCAAAACCCGACCCAAATAAAGCAAGATGTTAGGCGCGGGGCGCTTGGCATTAAAAAGCAAAAATGGAAAAACACGGATAAAGTAGGTGGTCATTGCTGTCATGATCAGCACAAGCCATACGTAGAGATCGCTCATTCTAAACGCCTTTTAAAGAAAACAAAAATGCCTACCATCACCAGTAGCGTGGGCAAGAGAAAATGGGTTTTGCCAAAGAGGACAAAACATCCTAAAGCGCTCAAAAATCCGATAAGTGCGGGAGTATGACGCTCTGTAGCTTTCCATTGTTCCATAAAAATCACCAAAAAAGTCCCGGTTATGATGAAAGAAATGCCCTCTACATTGAGACTGAACCCTTCTCCCAAAAGCGCCCCTAAAACCGTCCCTGCAACCCAATAAATTTGATTGAGTAGCGCGATAGCGAGCATGAAATCTTGGGGCATGCTCTGTTTGGGTTTGGCAAAATTTAAGAGCATGAAAGTCTCATCTGTAAGGGTATGGGCAAGATAGTAGAGACGCCCACCTGTTTTACTAAAAGGCTCGAGCATGGAAATCGCATAGCAGATTTGGCGGGCGTTGAGCAAAGCCACCAAGAGAAAAATATTGAGCAGGCTCGCATGCACACTTAGCAACCCCACTACTAAAAATTGCACCGCCCCAGCGTAGATAAAAAGGCTCATAAATATAGCCACCCAAAAGCTATACCCTTCCTGTTGCACTAACACCCCAAAGGTCGCTCCTACTAGAATAAAACCCAAAAGCATGGGGATTGTGTGAGGAAACGCCTCTTTGAAAGCTAATTGACTAGGCATGCGCTTTCCTAGAAAGTCGCCAAGCTCCCAAGAGAGAGCTACAGATTAAAATCCCCCCCAAAAAAAATAAATGAGGCAATGCTGCATCTATAGGTGCGCCTAGCTGATTGAGCATCACCATAGAGGAGATACCATGGTAGGCAGGTACAATCTGTAGCAACATGCGCAAGGAGGCAGGCAAGAGTTCTAGGGGCCAAATAAAGCCCACCATAAAGATCAGAGGTAAAGAAGAGAGTAAAATAATTTGGGTTGTTTGTGTGGGCTTGTGGATATAAGTACCCAGCACCACGCCACAGCTTGCCGTAGCCATCAGAAACACGAGCACAAAGCCTAATAAGATAGAAGGGTTGGCATGAGTATGGATGCCATAGTGAGGGAAAAGCACTCCAAAGTAGAGCAGAGCTAAGACAATATAGATTGCACTAAAACAAAGGCAACGCACCCAAACTAGACTGAGAGCATCCAAAAAACTAGGTACAAAGCGCGTTTGTGCACAAGTAAGCATACTTGCTCCAATGAGTAAAGTTTGGTGCAGGATAAAAATGAAAACATTGGCGATCGCATAATTAAGATAGCCCACAGAAGGATTATAAATAGGGATGGTCTGTAAGGAAAATAAACTATGTTCTTTAGCAATTTCGGATTCAAAAAGACTTTTGTGAGTTTTGATGGCATCGCTCAAGGCATTGAGTACATCCACCACTGCGTTGGCAATCGCGCTATAGATTAAAAAGTAGTTAGCGTTGGCATAAAGCTCGACATGTGCAGGAGTGCTAGTGTAAATGGCACGCTCAAAAAAGGCAGGCACTAAGATGATTCCATAAACCTTTTCTTCTTCAAGCATTTTTTTTGCATCTTGAAGAGATTTGGGAAAGTGAGCAATATGGATACTGGGTGTGCTCTCCAACATAAGTGCGAGTCGTCTCGAGAGGGCGCTTTGATCCATATCTACCAATGCCACGTTTTGTTGTGTTACAATGTCATTTTTATAGGGTAATGGGTAAAGAAAAGCATAAAAGAGCGGTCCTACAATGATAATAAAGCGCACTCCTGCATGGGCAAAAATAGCTTTGAATTCTTCGAAAATCGTTTTCATGCCACCTTCTCTTTTAAACGCCATATACATAACCCTAATGGTAAAAACAATATAAAAAATCCCATTTTAGCTAGAGATTGCCATGCCAACGCCAATCCATTGCTATAGTAAGATAGGGCGATGAGAGCTTTGATAAAATAGCTCACGGGCAGTAGTGAACCCCAAAACTCCCCCAACACATCCATGTTGCTCACCGGGTAGGTAACTCCCACAAAAGCAAGCGAGGGGGCAGTGTAGGCTGCAATCGCTGAAGCACTTTTGATAGGATCGTCTAGTAAAGCATATAAAGCTAGAACCACACTGGAAATACCAAGCACCATAAGCACAACTCCACATAAGAGTATTCCTAAATGTGCATAGTAGGGTTTTAAAAACCACAGCATGAGCGCGCCCCATAGGCTAAAGATAAACGTATTAAGCCATAATGTGCTGAAAGCTTGTCGAAGACTTTGACTATGCCCCAAGAGATTAAGCATGCCCAACGCCGCTAAGATTTGCCACATGCAGGGTAAAATCACTCCCAATAAAAATTGCGCGTAGTTGTTAGTTTCGTTGTAGAGTGGGTGAATATTGGCATGTAAGGGGAAGGCTAGGGCTTTAGCCGTGTTAAGATCGCCCTGTGCACCTAAGTTAGTGGCAACATCGTTTTTTATATTCAGGGTCATAAGCACTTGGGTAAAGGCGCTCAAAATTGCTTTACCCACTAGCACAAACTCAGCATTGTAATACAGCACAACTGGGGTTTTAATGCGTAACTTAATATGACGTTCCAAATCCTTTTGGAGCACTACTGCCCCATAAATTCTTTTACGCCCCAAATCTGCCTTAGCATCGCTCAAAGAGGGATAAAAATGCTTGAGATCAAGATGACTACTCGCGTTGAGCGCGCTAACGATCTCTTGACTCAAATGACTATGATCTAAATCTACGATTCCAATGGGGAGTTTAGTGGGGAGTTCCTTATAAAACACTCCAACCATCAAGGCCCACAGCAACAAGGGCGCGCCCAAGCATAAAATCCATGTAAATTTATCCCTCTTTAATGTCTGCCACATCAAGGATTAACCAACACACTCATACCCACCCTTAAGCGTGTTACCTCGCTTAAGGGTGTTGCTTCAATACTAAAGGAGCGCATATCATAACTCTTGCTCGCGCTCGTGCTCTTCCATGTAGCAAAATCCCCCATCACACTTACATAAGTAACTTTAAATTCTAAGGTCTGATCCAGAGCGGGTACATAACCCTTAAACACAGATCCTACAGCGAATTGCTTGAGATACTTCTCGGGCACGCTGAGATTGAGCCACGCGTGTGCGGTATCAGTTACTAGTACAACGGGGAATCCCTTAGGACTCAATTCTCCGCTATAGAGCAACACATTACTTACTTCCCCATCGATGGGACTATAAGCGTTTTTATCGCGCAAAAATACCTGCACTTCATTCAGTTGCCCTAAGGCAGCCTGTTCTTTTTCTTTAGCAGCGATTTTACTCTCATGACTAGCCCCCTCGCGCGCCAGCTGGTATTGTTGGAAGGTGGCCTTTTTATTGTAATTGGCACTTTGAAACGCTGCATAGGCTTCATCGCGTTTTTGCAAACTCGCTACGCCCTTGTTGTAAAGTTCCTGTACACGCTTATAAGTTTCTTCGGCTAAGTCGCTTTGAGCTTTGGCGGCCTGATAGACATCTTGAGCGCTTTTAATGGTCTGACTGCGACTCCCTTTGAGCACCTCATCGCGCAAGGCTTGGGCTGCCTTATGGCTTGAACTTGCCTGTAAAAGTTTAGCCTCCGCTTCGGGGCTATGGATGGTAAAAACAAGATCGCCTTTTTTAATCCGATCGCCTTTTTTGACCACCACGCTTTCAATCCGTCCGGCAAGTTTAGAACTTACACTATATTCTCTAGCTTCGATAAAACCTTGCAGGCGTTCCATTTTATGACTATAAGCTTGATAATAGAGTTTGCCTAACCAGCCCAAAATAACAAGGGCGATAAGAATAGTTAGAACAAGGGTTAAAGGTTGCTTTTTAGTTGCCATGCTTAATTCCTAATGCGCGTAATCATAGAAGAGATCGATATGATCCCCAAGAGCCATCAAATCCACCAATGCGCTCAAGTATTTAAACGCGCTTGTTTTTTGCTCGACTAAAATCCCTGAGAGCGAGTTACGCGCATCAATAACTAAAGCATTCGTACCCATACCCTGATTAAAGGCCTCCTCTTGCAACTTAAGGTTTTCTTTAGCCAACTCAATACTGGTATTAAGACTTTGATACTCTCTTAAATAAGATTGGCATTGCAAATAGGTTTTATGCACCAAGAGCTCCATATCTTTTTTGGCTTGACTTTGTAGTGCGCTGGCTTGCAATTCGCCAATCTTGGCAGCTTGATAATGCATGATGCGTCCTGTGGGGGTTAAAATAGGTAGGCGTGCCCCCACCCCCACAAACCATTCAGGAATCATATCAGTTAAAGTAGAATTATTTTGTTTCATCATATAAGCCCCAAAGAAATTAAAATGGGGTAGAAATTTAGAAACCTGTAGTTTGGTCATCTCATGTGCGCTCTTTTGTTTGATGGCAAGACTTCTAAGTACAGGGTAAGAGCTCAAGGTTTCTTGTATAAAAAAGTTTAGATTGGGTAAATTCTTGGGGTGAATATCCAAACTAGCATTGGGGGCAAAATGTGCACTAGAGACATTATCTTTAGCAAGAATAGTGTTAAAAGCCAGCGTAGCTACTTCGAGAGCATCTCTAGCTTGCATAGTTTTGATCTTACTCTTTTCGTAAGCAACGGAAGCGCTCAGCACCTCTACACGCGCAATCTGCCCCGCCTTTTGGCGTTTCAGGGCATTTTGGTAATGCTTTAAATGCCCTTGTTGTACATCCTGGAGCACGGCTAGCACTTCTCTATCTAGTACCAAGCCATAGTAAATTTTCACCAATTCTTGGAAAGTAGAGAGTCTTTTTAAACGCGAAACCTCCATGGATTCCTTATGTGCTAAAGAGGCAAGTTTGCTCATATAAAAGCGTGCCCCGCCCATATAAAGAGGGTAAATAATGCTCAATGCCCCTAAAACAACATTTTCCTTAGAGAAGAGCAGAGGTTGACTCAACGCTCCCAGCATACCGGAGACTCCCTGAGCAAGCGCTCCCCCACCCATAGCTTGCAGAGGTGGCTGGTTTAAAACATGCTTGAGTCCTCCGACAAATTCTTGCAATTTGGCATGATCGCCACTACTGAGTGGATTCACTTCGATAGGTTTAGCCAAATGCACATAGAAGGCACTCAAATCAATTTGGGGTAGAAAAGAAAGTTTAGCTGCCGTGCTGAGTTTCTTTGCCCTCTGCTCGGCATAGTCCTGTGCCTTGATTTCATCGTAATTAGCTAAAACCATGCCCCATGCCTGCTTGAGAGAAACCATAGATGGATTATTTGAAACGGCTTGTGACAGATCCTGAGTGCTTTGGGCATGCAGACTCCCTATCACATAGAGCGCACCTACCCAGCATCTTATTTTACCCATTTGCGCTCCTTACACCCTTTCTTAGAGATTCTTCTTCATTAATTTAAGTTTCTTGATACGCGCCTTGTCCATATCTAACACTTCAAAAATACAATGCGTGTCCCCCACCACATCGCCCACTTCCGGCAAGCGTTCCAACAAGCTAAAAACATACCCTCCCAAAGTAACCTGCTCGTAATCTGGGTCAAACTTGATTTTAAGTAGCTCTGCCATATTTTCCAAATCCACCATGCCATCACACTCAAAGGTGTTTTCATCTAGGCGTTTAATGCCCTCTTTACTTAAATCATGGGCATCGGAGATATTACCCATGATCTCCTTAATGATGTCATCCATCGTGAGCAAACCAGAAGTACCCCCATACTCGTCTACCACTAGAGCGGTGTAAACCCGTTTATTATTCATTTTAAGCAAGATTTGAGAAATAGATGCACTTTCAGGCACAATAAGCATCTCTTTAAGCAGATGTCTAAAATTTTGCACATCCTCGGAATCGAGCAAAGAAGCTGAAAGTACATCCTTGATATGGATCAGACCTAAGATATTATCCTTATTGCCTTCACAGCATGGATAACGCGTGAAAGGGTTTTTGAGCATAGTCTGAATATTATCTTTGTAAGAAGCTTGCAAGTCAACACAAATCATATCCTTTCTAGGAGTCATGACCTCTTTAGCGTTGGTATCAGAAAAATCCACGGCGTTTTTAATGATCTCTTCTTCTACAAAATCGATCACTCCTCCTTTTAGACTCTCTCCCACGATGATTTTCAACTCTTCTTCTGAATGCGTACTATCGTGCTGGGGTTCAATTCCAAAAACCTTTAGCACGATCTTAGCTAAGAAATCAAAAAGATTGACAATGGGGTAAGAAATCAACCAAAAGGCATGTAAGGGGCGCGCGATCCAAAGTACCACACTTTCAGAGCGCACAATAGCAATGGATTTAGGTACAATTTCACCCAAAATTACATGTAAAAGTGTGATAAAACTAAAGGCAATCACCACGCTGATGCTATGCACGACAAGATAAAGACTCTCAAGATGCACCCACTTCTGTAAAAATAAGGTGATAAAGTGCGCGATAGCCGGCTCACCTAACCACCCCAAACCTAAAGATGAGAGAGTAACTCCTAGCTGTGTTGCGCTAAGATAGGTGTTCAAAGAGGCATTGATTTTGAGGGCTAAGGTGGCTTTTTGGTTATTGTGTAGACTGAGCTCTTCAAGCTTGGAGCGACGCACTTTAACAATTGCAAATTCTGAGAGCACAAAAAATGCATTCAGCAACACCAAGAGCAATGCCAACGCAAACATCAAAATCGGTTCGTAAAGCCCCAAGGGCTCTCCTTAAAAATAGGAAGCTCTAGCAGGTGCGCTGGCTACGCCCACTCTACAGCCGTTCCACAATATGAAAAACATCAACGATATAATAACCAAATGCCCCTAACAAGGCAGAAATGGGTACGGTAACCACCCAGGCAGTAATGATCTTCACAATCACAGAGCGCTGGACTAACTCGCTCTTATAAGCCTTTTTAAGCGCCTTGCGTTCCTTTTTGCTCAAGCCAATAGAGTATTCTAAGGTATTATTATTCTTCTTGAGAGCTTTAAGATAGGCTAACATTTCTTGCTTCTGCTTGGGGTTAGCCTTTTCGAAGCGTTCTAAGAAATTCTCGATCACGCTCGCATCTTCACCCACATGGGCATCTAAAATCATCTGCCTAATCGCTAAAGTGCGTCTTTGTAAAAATTCGCGCAAAAATCCCACTCCAAAAACCGCCCCGATAGTGATATGCGTTGAACTTACAGGCAAGCCCAATTTAGAGGCAAAAAGCACAGTGATCACGGTTGCCATCGCGATACAAAAGGCTTGCATCTTATCTAGTTCGGTGATCTCACTTCCTACAGTCTTGATGAGCTTAGGCCCATACAAACTCAGACCTAAGGCAATGCCCATACCTCCAATCAACATAATCCATGTGGGAGCGTAGGCTCTAGTAGGAATAGCATGGTTGCCCCACTCCTGCAGACTTTGCACAATAGCTGCTAGAGGACCTACGGCATTGGCGACATCATTAGCTCCATGCGCAAAGCTTAACAATGCCGCCCCAAAGATCAGGGGGTAGGTGAAGAGCGTATGCACACTCTCCTTTGTATTTTCTAAAACGGGGAGTTTTTTGAGGACATAGGATTTGAAGAGTCCATAAACCCCCATGCCCACTGCAAGACTCAAGCCGATCTCTTGCCACCCTTGCATAGAAAAAGGTAACTTCTTATTCAAAACCTTAGCCAACATGTACCACGCGAAAGCTGCGCCCATAACGCCCACCAAGAGGGGCATCACGCGCAAAGCAGCCTGCTTTTTATCCTCCTTGTCACTCAGCACTTGTTTGATGACTGCCAACAAGCCCATAGCAATCCCACCACCCATTACCGGTGAAATCACCCAACTTGCCACAATCCCCCCCAAAAAACGCCATTCTACCGCCCCTACACCCCCCGCCATCAGACCAGCTCCCAAAACTCCACCTACGATAGAATGTGTGGTAGAAACAGGTGCGCCGATTGCGGTAGCCAGATGCAACCACAATGCACCAGAAAGTAATGCTGAGAGCATCATGCCAACAAAGATAGTCGTACTTTCTATATGGGCGGGGTTGATAATTTTGCCCTTAATGCTTTGTACCACATCTGCACCTGCTAGCACAGCACCGAGCACCTCACAGATAGCAGCCAGTAAGATTGCTACCCCCAAAGTGATTGCCTGTGAGCCTACCAAAGGACCCACATTGTTTGCCACATCATTGGCGCCTATATTCATCGCCATATACCCCCCTATTACAGTAGCCAAAGCGAGTAAAGGAAAATGGATTGTAGCATGCCCCAAAGCTAGAGCCATGCCTGCGATACAAACCACAAACACGACCGCTAGAGTGATCTTGACATTATCTCTTTGGAGTTCCTTAAAAGCCTTTCTAAAAGGGGGAGCATCTTTAGCTTTCATTGTGGGTGCACTTTAGTATAAAATTCTCTAAGAATTGCTTAAAGAGAAATGCTTTAGTGTGGCAAAAATATGAAGGGTTGGACATGCTTGTATGTGCTGGATCGCTAGAAAATTTTAAAGAGGCTAAGAGTATCGGAATGGGGTTAATACAAAGTGCAATTTCTCTCACGCGCCTATGCCTACTAGAAAGTCCTACAGAGCTGATTTTTGTAGGCAGTGCGGGGGCGTACGACCCAACCCTACCCCTACTCTCCCTATATAAGAGTGCACAAGGCTACCAAATTGAACATAGTTTCACATACGCGCAGAGTTACACTCCTCTAGAAAATAGCTTGAGTGTGCAAAGTGCGCTTTTAGAGCGCATCAACTTGCCCTGCGTCAAGGTTAATTCTAGCAATTATATCCACACGGATACTGCTTTCGCTAAGCAAATGCTGAGTGCAGGCATTGCTCTAGAAAACATGGAGTTTTTTGCAGTACTCAGCGTGGCGCAGATGTTTAATATCCCCAGTATGGGTGTGTTTTGCCTCACTAATTATGTAGGACCACATGCTCACCAAGAGTTTTTAGAGCACTGCCAACAAGCCAAAACCCGCTTGAGTGCGTGGATGCAGACATTTTTGATAGGGCAGTGAAGTACCTCGCGTTTGTTGGTCTCACACATCAATCTGATAAAGGCGTAACTTTGCGCACTCCCTGTGCTAGATACGAACGTATGTAGGTATTGTACTACGAATTAGTGGGCATTCATCCTACTATCTAAAACAAACGCATCGCGCTTGCTGAGTGTGATTTCTGCTAAAGAGTTTTAAATTAAATTTGACTATAATGCGCGCATGGGAGCTAAAGCTTCCAAATACAATAAAGGAGAACGCTATGAGCAATAATAACAACAATAGTTGCAACAGCAACAACAGCAATAACAGTGGCGGTTGTGGTTGTGGCAGCACTAAAAATAGTAGCAACAACAGCAATAGTCAAAACAGCAACAACCAAGACTAAAGGTTGTTGCCCCTACTTCGGTAGGGGCTTGTCTTTCACCCTGGTTTGGCTAAAGCTTTTTGTGTTAGAATGGTGTTATCTTTGACTTCTGAAAGGGTTTTTCATGGTGTCTTTTGTCGTGGCACAGAGAGCTAGACGTTTTTCTTTGCATCTTAGCGATCTGATGTGTATGGGTGGTTTTCTTTCTTACACCCATTTTACACACAAAGGACATACATGCAAAGTCTTAAGCAGGAAACTTACCACGCCCAGCCTAGTGCGCTAGGACTTGTCCCTTTTTTTATTTTTATTATTGTCTATTTGGGCACGGGAATTTATTTAGAATTGGTCGGGGTGAAGATGGGTTTTTATCAACTTCCCGGGCCTGTAGCTGCAAGCGTAGGAGTAGCTAGCGCGTTTTTACTTTTTAAAAGCAATCTTAACCAAAAGTTTGATGACTTTTTAGCTGGTTGTGGGGATAAGAACATCATGACCATGTGTGTAATCTACCTCTTGGCAGGAGCTTTTGCTGTAGTGAGTAAGGCGATGGGAGGGGTAGATTCTACGGTCAATTTAGGGTTAACCTACATTCCTGTGGAGTATTTGGCTGCAGGCTTATTTGTAATCGCCTCCTTTATTTCTACTGCTATTGGTACAAGTGTGGGCGCAATCGTCGCCTTAGGACCTATTGCAGTAGGTCTGGCGCAACAAAGCGGGCTTTCTATGGCGCTAGCTTTGGCGGCTGTGATGGGAGGGGCGATGTTTGGCGATAATCTTTCTATCATTTCAGACACTACAATTGCAAGCACCCGTACCCAAGATGTGGCGATGAATGACAAATTCAGAATTAACCTTTATATCGCTTTGCCAGCAAGTTTGCTCACTATTGTCCTGCTTCTAGTGTATGGGAAACCAGAAAGTATAGCGCCACTCAGTACCCATGATTTCCAGTTTGTCAAGACCTTGCCTTATCTTTTCGTCTTGGTCTTAGCTCTCTTGGGTTTAAATGTCTTCTTGGTACTCTTTGTAGGGATTTTACTCTCTGGAGCAATTGGGCTATACTATGGTAGTTTTACTTTGTTGAGTTTTGGTAAAGAAATTTACCATGGCTTTTCGGGCATGCAGGAGATTTTCTTACTCTCCTTGTTGACAGGAGGGATCGCTTTCATGGTAACGCGTGAGGGTGGAGTGGCGTGGGTTATCTCCAAGATTGAAAAACTTATTGTGGGTCCTAAAAGTGCTAAGGTAGGCATTGCTAGCTTGGTGAGTGTGGTGGATTTAGCCGTAGCTAATAACACTGTAGCGATTGTGATTGTGGGGGAAATTACTAAGAAAATCAGCGTAAAGTTCGGCGTGGATCGGCGCGAGGGCGCGGTGATCTTAGATATTTTTTCTTGTGTTTTTCAAGGATTGATCCCTTATGGGGCACAAATGCTTATTCTGCTAGGCTTTGCTAAGGGAAGTGTAGATTTTTTGGCTGTGTTGCCTTTATTGTGGTACCAGGGTTTACTAGCGATCTTTACATTGTTTTATATTTTTTCGGGAACTTATAGTGCATGGGTGCTTAGGGGTTTAGAGTCCAAAGCTGGGAGTGTTCAGGCGTAGTTAGGGTTTTTGTGCTATAATAGCGGGGCTAAATTATTTAAAGGTTGGATAATGAAACAAAAGGGCGGTGTTGGGGCGCGGGGCGTTGTCCCCTTGTGTGTGTCTGTAGGGTTAGCCTTCGCAGTAGCAGGTTGTGGAATGTTCAAGCGAGGGGGCACGGCACAACTTATTCCTCCTTCTGCTACGGGCTTGCAAGCTCCTGTCTACCCTCCAACGACCTTTAACAGCTCTAGCAGACCCCCCATGCCACCTAATTTTTCTCCCAGAACACCCGCTTCCTCTGCCCAAACGCCCCAAATTGAGACCCGTTTTGACAACTCCTCTCAGGGCAACCTCTCTGGAGGGGGCGGAGGTACCCCTGCGATGGTGCCCAACACACCCATTCTTACTCCCACTAATGTAATTGAGCTTAGTGCGGTGGGTATGGGGGTTGCGCCTGAATCCACTATTTCGCCTTCTCAAGCTCTAGCTTTAGCTAAACGCGCGGCAATCGTCGATGGATATCGCCAGTTAGGCGAAAAGATGTATGGAATCAGAGTGAATGCGACCGACACAGTTAAGGATATGATCTTGCAAAACTCGGTCATCAAGACTAAAGTGAATGCCTTGATTCGTAACGCCGAGATCACGGAAACCATTTATAAAGACGGCTTATGTCAAGTGAGCATGGAACTTAAATTAGATGGGCGCATTTGGTATAATGTCTTTAATCAGGGGCGAGGGTAATTTCGTTGTGTGATGGCACAAGTGCGATCGAGACACCACTTTTGCCTGCGTTTTTTGGGGACGTTGGCGCTAGGGTTCCTGTTGGTTTCATGTGCGCACAAGAAGAGTCCTAAGCCTAAGTCTGCACACAAGCAACATAAAAAGCTTTTTATCAAGAAGAGCGCTGAGCAACGCAAATTAGAAGCGGAGGTGGCGCGCAAAAAAGCCTTAGAGCAATTCAAGCTTATCTACATTTACACACCTGTATTGCGTTTTTATGACTATGGAACTATTAATCATACTAAAGAGGGCGATGTACAACTGGTACTCTACCAATTAAGTAAAAAAGTTGGTGAGGTGGTGATTAAGAAAAACTATCTTTGTTTTTCCGGAATCTGTTCAGCTAAGTGGAGCGCCGCTAGGGATCTCTTTGGGAAAGTGAGTTATGGGGATCTTTTCGATGATATTGTGTTAGGGCGCGACATTTTTAAGGGTATTGGTAAGCGTATCGAACCCAATGGAGAGATTGTGCAGCGCTTTGTAGAAAATGGGGAAGTGATTTATTACGAGCGCAAACCCGGGAAAATTTTGTTCCAAAACATGAGCACAGGGACAGCAATCGTGATCCAACAATACCATCCTTAAAGTGAGGTGCATGTGCGTTGGTGGCTTGGATCGCTTTTAGTGCTTGCTCCTGTGGCTATTGAAGCCAATGGTTTTAAAGTCTCTGAACAAAGTTTAAACGGCACGGCGCTTAACTCCGCCTACATTGCTGGGGCACGGGGCGCAGATGCGAGTTACTACAACCCTGCTAACATGGGCTTTAATAACGATTGGGGGGAGAATGAAAGCGAGTTTGAAGTCACTAGCACGGTGATCAACATCCCTGCTTTTAAGTTTATGGTACCTAGTACGAATCAAGGGCTTTATTCGGTAACGCACTTGGTGGTAGATCCAAACCAGCAAAACATTGGCGAAATTCTTAAGATTTTAGGCATAGGTTCAGTCAGCAGTGCGGCGGCGCAAAAATTTATCACGGGTGGGCTCAAAGCAGTTGAGCAACTTATTAAAAATCTTCAGGGACTCACTAATCAAAATGTTACCACAGTGGCTTCTATGCCCGATGCGCAGGTAGTGAGTGGATGGACAGGCACCACTAATTTTGTCTTACCTAAATTCTTTTATAAAACCCGCACTCATAATGGTTTTACTTTTGGAGGGAGCTTTACTGCCCCCTCAGGCTTGGGCATGAAATGGGATGGTAAAGGCGGGGAATTCTTGCAAAATGTCTTTATCATGATGGTTGAGCTTGCTCCTAGCATGAGTTACACTCTTGATAACCGCTTTTCTGTGGGTGTGAGCGCGCGGGGGTTATATGCTACGGGGAGTTTTGATAACACTGTTTATGTACCATTACATGGTGCGTCTGTGCTAGAAGGTAGCCAAATTGTGGGTTTGCCCAACAATGTTTTTAGCCAACAAGTACCTAGTTCAATGCGCCAACAACTAGCTAGCATAGGTTATCGCCCCGCCATGCAATGTACTGCCGATATGGATCAAAATAGTCCTATATGTCAGACTTACTACAATGGACTCAAACAAATCATGAGCTATAGCGGCTTGCAAAAGGCAATTTCTGATCTTTATGGCACTTCTCAGGTGGTACAACAGAGCAATGGAAGCTCTTGGGGTGGAGGTTATAAGATTGGGGCTAGCATGCGTATTTTTGAAAATGGTATGTTCTCTGTAGTTTATAACAGCAGCGTAACTTTTAACATGCGGGGAGGATTGACTGCGCTCACTAAGTTAGGACCTAGTTTAGGTAATGTGCTCACAAAGGGAAGTCTGAATATTAATGTTTCCTTACCTCAGGTGATCAACATTGCCTATGCTCACGAATTTTTTAAGCATCACTTGCGCGTAGAGGGAGTCTATGAGCGCACTTTTTGGAGTCAGGGTAATAAATTCTTGGTTACGCCTGATTTTGCCAATGCTAGTTATCAAGGGATTGGGGGAACCGTGCAATATCTAAGTTCAGAAACTTTAAAAAAGATGGTGGGACTGGCAGATTTTAGCGGGGTGATGAACATGGGTAATGGGTGGCGCGATACAAACACCTTTAGGATTGGTACGACATACATGGGTAAGAGTCTACGCCTAATGGGCGCGTTAAGTTACGATCAGGCCCCTAGCCCTCAGGATGCTATTGGAATCCCCGACTCTGATGGGTATTCTATTGCCTTTGGTGCAAAGTACAATTTCAGGGGATTTGACATCGGCTGGGGCGGAACTTTCACTTTTAAAAGCAACCGCGATAGCTACTACCAATCTCCCAATATCGGGCAGTTGCGCATCTTCTCCGCCTCGTTAGGGTATCGGTGGTAAAAATCTAAAACTTACAAACTGTGACAAAATTTTTCTAATCTCTCCAAGCCTTGTTGGATTTGCTCAAGCGAGCACGCATATGACATGCGCACAAAACCCTCCATCTCAAAGGCGACCCCGGGCACCAGCGCAACCCCCTGACTCTCTAGTAATTTTTGGCAAAATTCTAAGCTTGTACTTGGGATTTTGATCCACAAATAAAACGCCCCTTGGGGTTTCAAGCAACTCAGCCCCTTGATGGCGTTAACCCCCGCATAAGCCACATCGCGGCGTTGCTTAAAGGCTAGACGCATGCGCTCCACATCGGCATTCACTGCCCCGCTGAGCGCGTGCACCGCGGCGTATTGGGCGATGGAATTGATGTTGGAAGTGGCGTGGCTTTGCAAAGCAACCATGTGTTTGAGCAGGGTTTTATCCTTAGTACCCAAAAAACCCACCCGCCAGCCGGTCATGCTAAAGGCTTTAGAAAGCCCATTAATAGTAATGGTGCGCTCCAACATACCCGGCAACGCCCCAAAGGCGTAGAAACTCCCCTCATAAACCAGTTTCTCATAAATTTCATCGCTCAACACAAAGGCGTTAGAAGTGGCGATCACGGGGGCTAGGGCTTCTAGCTCTTCTTTGGAGTAGACCATGCCCGTAGGGTTAGAAGGGCTGGTCAATACAATGATTTTAGTTTGGGGGTTAAGCGCGCTTTTGAGTTGGGTAGGGGTGATCTTAAAAGCGCTCTGTTTGGTGGTGGGCAAAAACACGGGCTTTGCCCCGCTATAGCGCACTAGCTCGGGGTAAGTAACCCAGCATGGGGTGGGGATAATCACCTCATCGCCCGGATTGAGTAATGCCTGAAAGACATTAAAGAGGCATTGTTTTGCCCCATTGCAAAGCATCACCTCATCAGGGCGGTAATCTAGTTGGTTTTCATGTTGGAATTTCGCGCTCACGCTTTTAAGCAGCTCAGGGATACCCTTTATGGGTGTGTACTTGCTACGCCCCTCTTGAATGGCTTGGATAGCGGCTTGCTTAATACTCTGAGGGGTGTCAAAATCTGGCTCCCCGGCGCTAAAACTCAAAATGTCCTTGCCTTGGCTTTTGAGCTCTTGGGCTAGAGTGGTGATGGCAATGGTGCTCGATTCTTGAATCTGAGCGATTTGCTGAGAATACATGTTGATCCTTGTAGGTGGTATAGAACAGACATGCATGCTAGCAGTCAAAACATGAATTTTTGCTATAATATGAATTATGCGTTGCTTGCCCCCCTTTCTCTTTCTATTGTCCAGCTTAAGCGCGGTTTCTCTTAGCCCCTATAAAAAGCAGTACATTGATTTACTCAGTGAAAACGATGGCTATATTAATCCCTACATCGATCGCTACTACACGGCCGGGACACGCATCGGTTGGGCGAGCAAAGAGTACGATTTTAACCATTCTAAGATGGCTTGGATGGACTATCTGAGCTTGCAGATCAAAAAACCCAAGGTAACCCGATTTACCCTTTATCTCACTCAAAGCATGTTCACCCCCACTCTAGCCCACCGCTTCGCCACTGAGCCCATAAAGGGCGATCACCTCTATGGGGGTTGGTTGCGCGCGCAATTAGGGATTTTACAAAGGAGCGAACACACTCTAGAGAGTTTGGCTATCTCGATGGGCACAGTGGGGCCGGGCGCTCTAGCGGGCAAAACCCAAGATTTGATCCACACTTGGGCGCACGACCCCAAGTTCTTGGGTTGGGGCTCTCAGATTGCCAATGAATTTATCTTTGAATTCCACTACGCATGGCTACAAAAAGTCCCCCTCCTCAAAACCCGTTTCTTGGATATGGATATGCTCACGGGGGCGGGGGTAGACTTGGGCAATGCGATCACGGATTTTAAAGTGGGTTCGATGTTGCGCTTGGGCTATAATTTGAGTGTGGATTTTGGACCCAATAAAATCAACACGGGCTTTAGCGGGGGGATGCCTGTGAGCAACGCGTTTTCTCTTTATATCTTTGCTGGGGCGACGGGGAAGTTTCAGCCCATTGATATTTTTGTGCAAGGCAATAGCCCCACCACAAGAGGGATCACTGCTTTGCCTTATTTTCTCTATAATGCTGAAATTGGGATCGCCATCGCTTACAAGGGCTTTAGACTATCTTTTAGCGCGATCGATCTGAGCAAAACCTTCAAGGACCAGCCCCGTAACCACAACATCGGAAGTATAGAATTGGACATTGCATTTTGAAAAGAAGGAAATTTTTGCGTATTCTTGTGATTGTGGGCGCGTTGCTGGTAGCGGGTTTATTGGGGGTAGGGCTCAAGCTCAGTCATGACATCAAAAAAACCCTGCAAGAGAGTTTGAATCATTTAGCCCCCCATATCCACGCCGCCCCCTTTGAGTGCTCGGGATTCAAACATATTAAATGTGTGAGCGCGGGGGTTAAAGAGCCCAATCTAGGACCTATTATGGTGCGATTGAGCGAGGTCAAATCGCATGGGTTAGAGTTTCAGCTGGATCTAGCACATATAAAGATGTCTAAAGCATGGATTCCTCAAAGCGTGCATTGCACTATAAATTTACAACTTGTTAAAGAAGAACTTTCAACTCAAAGCCATTGCAAGGCGCCCGGGGAGTTGGAGTACGCATTGAGTTTGGACGCCCGCCTCAAAGACCCTAAAAGACCCCTCAACCTTAAAACCCTCTTGCAAACCAATGATCTCAAAGCGTTGCAAGCGCATATAGAAACCCTAGATGTCGATTTAACGAGTCAGAATTTTAAAGCCGTATTGTTACCTCTCTTACAAGAATCCGGTGATCTCAAAGACCCCAAAGACTATAATAAAGCCCTAGCAGAGATTCAAAAGTCGTTTCAGGGGGTGGTGATTGTGGGCTTGATGGTCGCAGGTTTACAAGAGGAAGTTACCCATGCGCAAGAATTGTTCAAAGCCTTTAACACTTTTGCCACCAATAAGAGCGATCATTTTGGCTTTACTGTGCGCAATAAGGATTCTGCCTTTAAGCCCCTAGAAGCCTTCAATAGTCCATGGGAATTTCTTCCTCACTTGAGCCTAAAAGTACACCCATGAAGCGTATCTTGAAAGCATGGCTTTATTCTAAGGACGGCTTGAGAGCGGCTTTTAAAGACGAGCCCGCTTTTAGACAGGTGTTGTACTTGGCATTGGGGGGCTTGGTGGGGGCGTTTCTGTGTGCGCATTCTTTTGTGCAATTTGTGCTCTTGGTTTTGCCCGGGGTGCTGTGCGTGGTGGTAGAATTACTCAATAGTGCGCTAGAAAACGCGGTGGATTTCACCAGCACACAAGAGCACCCCCTAGCCAAAAAGGCTAAGGACATGGGCAGTGCCGCCCAGTTAATCGCTTTGGTGTTTTTTGCGCTCGTATGGGGGGCTTATTTTGTATTTTAGGAGGAGTTTTGCAACCCAAGATTGAAGACATTCGCATTGAAGAGTCCCTACAAGAGAGTTATTTAGACTACTCCATGAGCGTGATTGTAGGGCGCGCCTTGCCCGATGCTAGGGATGGGCTAAAGCCGGTGCATCGGCGTATTCTATATGCCATGCATGAATTGGGCTTGGGCTCTAAAGTGCCCTATAAGAAGAGCGCGCGCATTGTGGGGGATGTGATTGGGAAATACCACCCCCATGGCGATAGCGCGGTGTATGAAGCCTTAGTGCGCATGGCACAGGATTTTTCTATGCGTCTGCCTCTAGTGGATGGGCAGGGCAATTTTGGCTCTGTTGATGGGGACAACGCCGCGGCGATGCGCTACACTGAGGCGCGCATGGCAGCCCCCAGTGAAGAACTCTTGAGGGATTTGGATAAGGACACGATCGATTTTGTCTCCAATTACGATAGCACCCTCAAAGAACCCGATATTTTGCCCAGCCGTTTGCCCAATTTGCTCATCAATGGCTCTAGCGGGATTGCCGTGGGGATGGCGACCTCCATCCCCCCCCATCGCCCCGATGAAATCATTGACGCGCTGATCTATGTGCTGGACAACCCTCAAGCGGAGTTGCTAGAGTTAATGGACATTGTGCAAGGACCAGACTTCCCCACAGGGGGGGTGGTCTATGGCAAGGCGGGGATTTTAGAGGCGTATACTACGGGGCGGGGGCGTATCAAAGTGCGCGCCAAAAGTCGGGTAGAAAAACACAACAATCGCGAGACTATCATCATTGAGGAGATCCCCTATCAAGTTAATAAGGCAAAGCTAGTTGAGCAAATCAGCGCCCTAGCTAAGGATAAAGTGCTAGAGGGCATTGCCGAAGTGCGCGATGAATCCGATAGGGAGGGGGTGCGCGTGGTGATCGAACTCAAAAAAGACGCGTTTTCTGAGATTGTTTTAAACCATCTCTACAAGTCTAGCAATATGGAGATCACTTTTAGCATTATCTTACTTGCCATCTACAATAAAGAACCGCGCATTTTCAATCTCTTAGAATTGCTCAAGCTCTTTTTAGTACATCGTAAAAGCGTGGTGATTCGGCGCACCATTCACGAATTAGAAAAAGCCAAAGCGCGCGCGCATATCTTAGAGGGGCTCAAGGTTGCCTTGCAACACAGCGAGGCGATGATCGCGCTCATTAAGGGGAGTGCGGACGCACAGGGGGCTAAGGACTTGCTCATGCAGTCTCATCATTTAAGCGAGGAGCAAAGCAAGGCGATTTTAGAGATGCGCTTGCAACGCCTCACCGGATTAGAGCAGGAAAAAATCCAGCAAGAACATGCCCAATTACAAGAAAAAATCGCGCTTTTAGAGGGGATTTTGCAGAGTGCAGACAGACTCAACGCCCTCATTAAAGAGGAGCTTTTAGAGGTTAAGGAGAAATTCAGCACCCCGCGTAAAACCCAGATTGAAGAGGACTACGAGGGGATTGGCATTGAGGATTTAATCCCCCATGAAGACATGGTTGTTACCATCAGCCACAAGGGTTATGTCAAGCGCGTCCCCTTAAAGGTCTATGAACAACAAAGGCGCGGGGGCAAGGGCAAGATGTCTGGCAACACCCATGAGGACGACTTCATCGAATCCTTTTTCATCGCCAACACCCATGACATCATTTTGTTCATCACCAACACCGGGCAACTCTATTGGCTCAAGGTCTATAAAATCCCAGAGATGGGGCGCAATGCGATCGGGCGTGCGCTGGTCAATTTGATAGACTTGCAACCCGGGGAGAGCATTAAAGCCACCATCCCCACTAAGGATTTTGATACAGATAAATCCCTAGTCTTTTTCACCCAAAAAGGCATGGTCAAGCGCACCGAACTGAGCGCGTTTGGGCGCATTAGGGGGGGGGTGCGCGCCATTGTGCTTGAAGAAGACGACACACTGGTTACGGCTAAAATTATGGATTCAAGCGTGCAGGAGCTCTTTATGGCAAGCTCTAAGGGGATGTGTATCCGCTTTAGCGTGCAGAGTGTGCGCGAGATGGGGCGGGCGGCTAGGGGGGTCATTGGCATGCGCTTAAGAGAGGGCGATGCGGTGATCGGGGGAGGGGTGATTTTAAGCGATGAGCAAAAACTCTTGAGTGTGAGCTCTAAGGGCATAGGCAAACAAACTTTAGCCGGGGCTTATCGCCCACAGGGGCGGGGGGGCTTGGGATTGATTGGAGTGAAGATCACCCCTAAAACCGGGCATTTAGTGGGGATTGTGAGCGTAGATGAGGGGCAGGATTTGATGTTGCTCACCAAAAGCGGGAAGATGATTCGCATGCCTATGGATACGATCCGCGAAACCGGGCGCAACGCTAGCGGGGTGAAGTTGGTGCAAGTACAAAGTGATGAGGTGGTCTATGCGAGCACCTGCCCTAAAGAAGAAGCGCAATAAAGCTCTCTGCTTGTTATGCTTGGTGGGGTTTTTGCACGCGCAGGAGTTTGTGATCTCTTATGCCATGCAGGTGCATAATGGGATTGCCAAGCGCCAATCCTTTGGGATCGCGCGCGCGCTAAGAAAACATGCCAGCAAGGCGCATTATACATGTGAAATCCCGGTCAATGAGCCCAAACTCCCCCCCAAACAAGAACCCTTTTTGTTGGATATTTTGCTTAAAAGCTATCAAGAACAAGTGGTGGATTGTCTGTATCAAGGGGAGGTGCGTATTGAAAGCAGTGGGTTTAACACGGCGATGCAAAACCAAAACAACGCCACTTTACGCATGGTCGCCCCCGTTAGTGTGTCCTTAGAGGGGGGCTTGTTAGTGCTTGAAATTTACACAAGGAGATAGCATGAAAATTGCCATTGTAGAAGATGACATCAACATGCGCAAGAGTTTAGAACTCTTTTTTAGCGATCAAGAAGATTTAGAAGTGGTCGCCTTTAAAAGCCCTAAAGACGCGCTCAAAGCCCTAGATGCAAGTTTTGAACTCATCATCACAGACATCAACATGCCCCAGATGGATGGGCTGGAGTTTTTGCGCAAATTGGAGGGGCGTTATGAAGCCATTGTGATTACGGGTAATGCCACACTCAATAAAGCCATCGAGTCGATTCGCTTAGGCGTGAAGGATTTTTTTCAAAAGCCCTTCAAGCCAGAATTGCTTTTAGAATCCATTTA
This sequence comes from Helicobacter baculiformis, assembly GCF_900197685.1. Classification (GTDB taxonomy): domain Bacteria; phylum Campylobacterota; class Campylobacteria; order Campylobacterales; family Helicobacteraceae; genus Helicobacter; species Helicobacter baculiformis. The sequence goes on from NZ_FZMF01000005.1 coordinate 55,478, forward strand.
TCGCAGTAAAAAGGTGCTTGAGTTTCACAAAATCCACCCTGTGAATAAAGCTTGTAAAAAAGAATTTTTCATCGCCACATCGTGCGCCCTAGAGGCGGTGCAAAAACAAGCGCTCAAAGCCGCTGCCACCGATGCGAGTGTGTTTTTACAAGGTCCTAGTGGGGTGGGTAAGGAGGTCTTTGCCCATTTTATCCATGAACACTCCAAGCGCAAAGACGCGCCCTTTGTGGCGATCAACATGGCAGCCATCCCCGAGCATTTGTTAGAATCAGAGCTCTTTGGCTATGAAAAGGGGGCTTTTACGGACGCGACCAGTGCCAAGGCGGGGCTGTTTGAGAGCGCGCACAAGGGGAGCGTGTTTTTAGATGAAATTAGCGAAATGCCCTTGAAACTCCAAAGCAAGCTTTTAAGAGCGATCCAAGAAAAAGAGATCGTGCGGCTTGGTAGCCACAAGCCTATTAAAATTGATGTGCGCTTCATCGCCGCCACCAACACCAATATCCACGAGAAGATCGCCGCCAAAGAGTTTAGAGAAGATCTCTTTTTTCGCCTGCACACCATCCCGCTGAAGATCCCCCCCCTAAGAGAACGCAAGGAGGAGATTTTACCCCTAGCGGAGTGGAAGTTACAAGAAGTGCTGTGCGCCTATGATTTGGGGGCAAAGAGTTTTAGCGATCAGGCTAAGGAGTGCATGCTAAATTACACATGGCATGGCAATATCCGCGAACTGCTCTCTGTGGTGGAGAGGGCGGCTATCTTAAGTGAGGGGGCACAAATTAGCGAAAAAGACCTGTTTTTAGAAAGAAGTTAACTTCTTTGTGCTACTCATGGGCATCTTGTACAGAAAGGATTAGTAAGTGGTTTATACAAATGCTTTAGAACTCATCGGCAGCACCCCCATTTTAAAGACAAACCACCTTTTAGAGGAGGGGGCGGCAGATTTTTTTGTCAAATTAGAGAAATTTAACCCGGGAGGGAGTGTGAAGGATCGCGCGGCTTTGGGGATGATCGAGCAGGCAGAACAAGACGGGCGGCTGACTAAAGGAATGACCATCATTGAGCCCACCAGTGGCAACACCGGAATCGCTCTAGCACTCATGGGCTTGCTCAAGGGCTATAAAGTGATTATTGTGATGCCAGAGACCATGAGTGTGGAGAGGCGCGAACTTATTAGGGCTTATGGGGCAGAACTCATCCTAACAGAAGGAGCGAAAGGTACAAAGGGCGCTATCGATAAGGCTTTAGAATTGAGCAAACAAGAGGGCTATTTCATCCCCCAACAATTTGAAAACCCCGCTAACCCCCAAAAACACTACGACACCACCGCCCAAGAGATTTTAAAGGATTTGCCCGGCGTGGATGCTGTGGTGTTGGGCGTGGGCACGGGGGGCACGATTGCGGGCGTGGGGCGTAAGTTTAAAGAACAAAACCATCCAGCTAAAATCATCGCAGTAGAGCCCGCCCAATCTCCCATTTTAAGTGGGGGGACGCATAGCCCCCATAAGATTCAAGGCATCGGAGTGGGTTTTGTGCCGGCCAATTATGATAAAAGCGTGGTGGATGCAGTGATCACTGTGGATGAAAAAGAGGCAGCGCAGTGTGCCAAACTCTTTGGAGAAAAAGAGGGGATTTTGGTGGGGATCTCTTCAGGAGCGGCGATTTTTGCCGGATTACAGGTGGCGCGCAAATTGGGCAAGGGCAGGTCTGTACTTGCTATTGCCCCTGATGGGGGAGAAAAATACATCTCCACCGGACTCTATGATGCTGGATCTGGATTATAGCTTAGAGCGCGCCCTGCAACAGGACCCGGCCGCGCGCAATAAATGGGAGGTGTTATTGCTCTATCCGGGGATCCATGCCCTGCTTGCCCACCGCCTAGCCCATACCCTGCACAAGCGCCGGCTTTACTTTATCGCGCGCGCGCTTTCACAGCTGATGCGCTTTATCACCGGGATAGAAATCCACCCGGGGGCAAAAATTGGGCGCGGGCTTTTTATTGATCATGGCATGGGTGTGGTGATTGGGGAAACCACAGAAATTGGCGATGATGTTACCATTTATCACGGGGTAACTCTAGGGGGCACGGGCAAGCTCAAGGGCAAGCGCCACCCTACCTTAGGCGATCGTGTTGTCGTGGGAGCGGGGGCGAAGGTGCTAGGGGCAATTAGTATTGGCAATGATGTCAAAATTGGAGCTAATGCCGTGGTGCTCCACGATTTGCCAACCGGATCAACAGCTGTAGGTACGAAAGCCAAGACAATTACGAAAGAAGGTTAAGGCTCGTTGCAACGATTAAGCCAGTCTACGTGCTATGTAGAGTGAGGTACTTGGGGGGTGCGATTCGAAACTCTTTAACTCAGCAGACGCGGTGCGCTTGTTCTCTACGAGCACATCAACCTAAGAAATCAAAGATTTTAATGCATTTGGGCATTTCATGAGATCTTAGAGACTAGTGGGATTTAAAAAAATAATTTCTTAACTCAGAAATTTGGAATAGCTTTCCGTGTGTGTTGTGCGCACGACTTAAGTTGATTTTTGTACTTTTTAACACACTAGAGTTTCTCATTGCTATAGCCAAATTCTGTACCCTGTGCTAGGAGGCACACAAGAATGTTTTTTGTTCTTTTGGTTTTGTTTCTTTTCGTGTGGTATAGCTTGAGCGTAGGTACCACGAATAAAAGGATCACTATAGAGGATTTGGGTGGCTCTGCTCTCGGTATCCCCCAAGTAGCAGAATCTAGTCCTTTGGATAAGCCCCGTTATACTTTATCCAATGAAGACGAAAAACCTAACTCAACACTTCCTGCAAACTCTCTGCTTATATCCAACATGACAGGACAATTCATTCTCACTCAACAAGACAAATACTCTCCCAAAGCTATCAAGGCATATTTGGATCGCTATGTCATTGGTCAAGATCAGGCTAAGAAAAGCATGAGTTTAATCTTTAGCGATCACTACAAGCGCATTAATGGTAAATCCGATTTACAAAAAGCCAACGCTATCTGTATAGGACCTTCTGGGAGCGGTAAGACTTTTTTAATAGAAAATGCTACAGAATATTTAGATATTCCTTACTGCATCGCCAACGCTGCTTCTTTCACTCCCACAGGTTACATAGGTAATGAGACGAACCAAATATTCGCCACACTCTATAGCAATGCGGATCAGAACATTGAGAAAGCTCAAAAAGGGGTGGTAATTTTAGATGAAATTGACAAATTAGGACAGGGGAGTTGGCATGATAAAGAATGGCGACAAGGGGTACAAAACGAATTATTAAAAGTCATCGAGAAGGGGATAGTCTCTTTTGAATACGGGCAACGCACTAGTCATGTAACCATCTCTTTAAAAACTGATCATATTCTTTTTATCGCCTTAGGGCATTTTGAAAAGCTATGGCATCATAACCGGGCAAGCGCTTTATTTGAAGTGAGCCAAAAATCTAAGCTTTTCCCTTTTAGCAATGAAGATTTGATAGAATGTGGGATGAAGCGTGAATTTCTGCGTCGCTTTTCTGTACGTGTGTTATTTGAACCAGTGAGTATGGATATGCTCACAGAACTTTTAGATCGCCGATTAAAACCCTTCCAAGAAGAATTTATAGATAATGGTAGTGTTTTAGAGTTTAGTCAAAATGCCAAGCGCACTTTGATAGAGCAAGCGTTACAAGAAGGGATTGGTATGAGTGGATTGGATCAAAAACTACATGAGGTGCTCACCCCTTTGCGTTTTGATATAGAACATTACGAAGGATTTAAATGTTTAATTACTCGCAGTGTTCTAAGAGGAGGGCGGGTACGAGTATTGGGATTAGAAGAGGAACCTATCTAGGAAGAAAAGCAAGTTAAATTTTCTTGCGTTTGTTTTATGGGATGACTTGGATATTTAAAGCCAACGAATCATCCTATTATTGGAGAGTTGACTAGGATCAGTGTGTTAAAAAACTAGAGCCAAATTGCAAAAGTACGCCCAAAATAAAGAAGCAACGCAGCGTTTGGCGAATGCTGTGCGTGTGTGTGAGGCCGAGCCGGCAAGAAGCAGAATGCTTTGTAGTCGTTTGCGAGGATAAGAAAGAGCTTTTTAAAAAGCTAGTGGAGCTTGCCAAGAGTCCCGAGCAAGCCATGGACTTTGCTACCCTTAAACCAGAGATTGCAGCGGTAGTGAGAGCAGATGTGCTCATCATCAAACTACAAGGGGTGCAAATGAATAACCATTCACACAAGCACAAGCATACGGATTTATTTGACTACTATCTGGTACAAGATACTTTACATTTTTGGTATGAAATTTGGGTGTTCCTCGCTTCTATGGGCAAGTAAAGAGCATGTAAACACCCCCCCCCTTGGGGATCTGCTAACGCCTCAATCTAAGGATTTTTCAAGAGGCTGGCAGGGTGAGCCCCTACCCTCTAACCCCCCCCTTGCCCCCTTTGTCCCAATTAGGG
>NZ_FZMF01000035.1 GCF_900197685.1 Helicobacter baculiformis
CCACTCCTCAATAAAGCCACTACACACCTGCATATTACTCTTATAATCTTTGGGTAACTTCACATTGTGTTTTTTAGACAAGCTTTCAGCAAAGGCAATTTGCTTTGCAGTGGCAGGCTTGTTTGTAGTGCTATTGCCTAGAGAATGCCCCTCCTGTTTGGCTTTCTCTCTAACTTCTTTGTGTTTAGGGATGAATTTGTCCAAGAAAGCCTTAGTGATTTTATCATCTTTGGTATAGTCTGCAAACTCGGGGGGTAACTCCATCTTTAAATCTTTTAAGATGTCTTGGACATATTTAATCTGACTCTCTTTAGGAGCTCTAGTAGGATATGTCTCTCTTGGGGTTTGGCTTGGCATTTGTGGGCATCGTTGGGCTATCATTTGCATATACTCCACATAGCTACACTCTTGCTTGACAATCTTGTCTAAAAGCTCCTCCATTAAGGCGGTGAATTGCGTATCTACAATCCAGCCATAAGGACTTGTTTCAAAAATACTAATGACTTGTTTGCCCTTGTGGGTAGCATTCACAACGCGTTTGTTATCCTGTGTGATTTGGATGTATTCTCTTTGGATTAGTTTAGGCAAATAGCTCGCATAGGTGCTGGGTCTGCCAATGCCATTTTTCTCTAAGACTTCTATGAAGCTAGCTTCTACATAGGCACTCTGGCTGCGTTTTTGGATTTTAGCGATGTCCAAACTAAGCAGACTAATGGTGCTATTTGTCTTCACATCTAAATGCGCATTCTGTTCATTCTCTGCCTGCTCTGTGTGCTTGAACATATCTAGGTATCCAGCCTCTTGCAAAGAGCGCACACTACATTTGAAGAAGTGGTCTTTGATTTTGCATTGCAAGTCTTGCTTGGCATAAGTGGCTGCTTTGCCCTGACTTTCTAGCGTCCTTTGAAAAATCAAGATGTAGAGGGCTTGGGCTTGGCTATCTGTGATACCTGCTTGATTTAAGAGATTTTGTGTGTCCTCAAATTTGTGGCAATGCGTGATCCTAATCGCCTCGTGTGCCTCTGCTTGGCTATTCTTAGCCTTATAAGCTCTGCGCTCATAAAGACCGATATAGAGTGGCTGATAAAAGTTCTCTGCCTTATCTAAAAACTCTTGGCTAAGTATTTGGGCATCCGTTCTAATATAAGTGATTAAGCCTGCTTCAAAAAGTGTTTGTGCCAATTCTTGGACTTGCTGGGTGCTCAAACCTAGTTTGTTGCTCCCCACTTTCAAAAGACTAGAAGTGATGAAGGGTTTAGGGGGTGGGCTTGAAGTTGTGGAGTGCTTTATGTCTAACACTAAAGCCACCTTGCACTCTTGGAGAGACTTAAATATTGTAAGGGCTTGTTCTTGGCTTTCAAACTTGATTTCTTTGCCCTCACTATCGCAATGTCTTAGAATAACTTCTCTGTTGTGCGTATCATAGATTTTAGCTTGGATTTGGTAATTCACCTTCTGATTCTCTGGCAAAGCTTTAAAAGCCTCTATCTCCTTATCTCTATCCACAATGAGTTTCAAACAAGGGGTTTGTACCCTGCCTGCACTATTGCCCTTTCTTTGTTGCAGACAATCTCCCAAATAGGGGGAGAGTGTGAAGCCAATATAATAGTCGCTCACACTTCTAGCTAGAAAACTTTCATAGTAGTTAAAATTCGTGTTTTTAAACAATAAGGCACTCTGCAAGCCCTTGTTAATCCCACTCTCTGTGATTTCGTGAAACTCGGCTCTAAACACCTCTTTGGCGATATTTTTGATTTTCTCGTAAAACATCTTGCCAATGGCATAGCCTTCACGATCGGGGTCTGTGGCAATATAAACGCACTTGCCCTTGCACTGCTCAATCATCGCATAAATCTGTTGTTTCTTGTCTGCCTTAGTTGCAAACTTAGGTTTAAAGTTTTCTCCCTCAATCCCCTCAAGCTCCATAAAATGCCCTATGGTGGCTAGAACTTTAGCTCCTGTGATGCTAGCAATCTTTTTGATTTTGTTGGGGCTTTCAATGATGATGACATCGGGTTTTTGCATGGTTATCCTTCTTTTGGGGTGTTTTGGGGGTTGTGGGCTCATATTCTGCCTTTGGATTTCCTCTTGTGCTCTTGTTGTTCTAAGCGTCTATACTGCCTGCCTTGCTCAATACAGGCTAAAGCCTCCTTGCCCTCCTCAATGCAGCGTTCAGAATCCTTGAGGAGTTCTTTCATCATCCCTCCATGCATAAAAGGAGCATTGTAGGTTGCAAAGAGTTTAGGTTCTGCAATCTCAAACATCAATTTGGCTAATTTCTCTGTTTCTGCTTGGGTGAGCGTATTTTGTTCATACCTCAATAAGAGATTGTCTCGCTCCTGCTTATATGCCTCTTGGCGCTGTCTTGCTTGATTTAGAATTTGTGTGATGTTATTGCGCTC
>NZ_FZMF01000007.1 GCF_900197685.1 Helicobacter baculiformis
GCGCGGGGAGTGTGTCAAGCCTCTTGCATGCTCTCTAAGATCTCCGCATAGGGCACATGCCCCGCACAAAAGTAACCAAAGCTCAACGCCGCTTGGGCGATGAGCATGGCTTTTCCATCTAAGGTGCGCACGCCCAAGTCTTGCGCCATTTGCAAAAAGGGGGTTTTCACGCTGTAGATGAGATCGTAGGCGATGTGGGTTTGACGGAGTAGTTCATGAAGTAGTGCGCCCTCTAGGGGCAAACTCACCCCATCCATGCCTGCACTTGTGGCATTCACAACGAGATCGTATGGTTTGGGGGCAAACTCTGCACTGATAAAACATGTTAAACCTTGCGCCTTAAACGGGTTTAATCTCTGCACACTACGATTGACCACACTTACATGCACGCCATGCGCGCGTAAACTATGTGCGACCGCGCGCGCGCTCCCTCCTGCTCCTATCACTAGGGCATGGGTTATGGGCATCTCTAAAGCTTCAAGGGGGGCATAAAAGCCTTGTACATCTGTATTATAGCCCACCACACGCCCTCCCTCAAGCACCCAAGTGTTGAGCGCTTTAAGCTCTTTGGCAACGCCTTGTTGCGCATCGCTCAAGCTGTAGGCGATTTCTTTAAAAGGCGCGGTGATATTGGCCCCACTCAAACCCAATTTGACAAATTCTTCTTTCAGATGTGCGCCTTCTTGTAGCAAAATGGCGCGATACTCCCCCTGAAAACCTAGCACATGGGCAAAATCTGCAAAAGCCTTATTGTGTAGGGCGGGCGATTTAGAATGGATGATAGGGTTACCAAAGACCCCAAAGAGTTTTGTTTTCATGGTTCTTCGGGTAGTTCTTGGCTCAAGAAATCCAAGAAAACCCATCCTTTCTTAATGCGACCCCAACCATCTTTGATTTCATGCACATGCACTTTCTGTCGGTATGTAAGTTGTGCGGTTGTTTTAGAATGCGTGTTGGGCTGGGCATGCACATTGAGTACAGCAACTACAACATAGTAAATTTTATTGAGCGTTTTAGAGGGTTTTGGGGTGGTTTGTTCGGGCTGTACGACAGATTTTTTAGGCGCATGGGTTGGTTGTTGAGCAATTTTGGGGGCTATGGGTTTGGGGGGAGCAGGCGGAGTCTTTGCAGGAGAGGGTAGAGTGGGCTTTTCTTGAGTAGGGTAGGGGACTTTATTAGCTGGTGGCTCTTTGGGAATCTCTAGATGCTGTCGCTCAAGAGGCTTTGGTTTTTCCACCTCTAAGGGGGGTGTGTGAGCCACTAAGGGGATGATGCGGGCATGTTCTGTGGGGCGCATTTTAAAAAACACCCCCACATACACCCCCAATGCCACAAGCACCCACAAGCACGCCAAGCCATAGAGTTTGAGCACCCTAAAACCCATTAAAGCTCCTATCTCTTTTCAAAATCAATTCTAGGATCAACAAGACTATAAGTCAGATCGCTCACCAAATTCACCACCAAGCCCAATAGTGTAAAGATATACAAAGAGGCAAAGACCACCGGGTAATCCCGATTGACAATGCTCTCAAAGCCTAGCAAGCCTAGCCCATCTAGACTAAAGATGATCTCAATGAGCAAGCTCCCGCTAAAGAACACGCCCAAAAACGCGCTAGGGAAGCCTGCGATCACTAAGAGCATCGCGTTTCTAAAGACATGCCCATAGAAAATACGCCCCTCAGAACACCCCTTTGCGCGCGCGCACAGAATGTAGAGCTTGCCCATTTCATCTAAAAAGGAGTTTTTCACCAAGAGCGTCAAGGTGGCAAACCCCCCAATGCTCATGCACAACACCGGCAAAGCGATATGCCATAAATAATCTTTGATCTTGCCAAAGACGCTTAGGCTTGCAAAATCCTCGCTCACCAGCCCCTTTAAGGGGAAGATCTGCCAATAAGTCCCTGAAGCAAAGAGCACGATGAGGATAATGGCAAATAAGAAGGAGGGGATGGCGTTTGCCACAATCACGGCGACACTGCTGGCGACATCAAAATGCGAATTATTATGGCGGGCTTTGTAAATGCCTAGGGGGATGGAGATGAGGTAGATGAGCAAGGTACTAAAGAAGCCTAGCGAAATGGAGACGGGGAGTTTTTCTTTGATGAGATCGATCACGCCAATTTGGCGGTAAAAACTCTGCCCAAAGTCAAAGACCAAGTATTTTTTGAGCATCTCCACATAGCGCGTCCAAAGGGGTTTGTCAAAGCCATAGAGCTTAGTCAGCTCAGCATAGAGGGCAGTATCCATGCCCTGCCCCCCCTTGTAACGGCTTTCGCTCAATTGTCTATCCTTGAGCGAGGTGCTGTTGGTTTCTTGATTGTTGATCCCACTGAGCCTAGCCATCATCTGCTCCACAGGTCCGCCCGGAGCGCTTTGGATGATGAAAAAATTGATGGTGATGATGCCTAACAAGGTGGGGATGATGAGCCAAAGGCGTTTGAGGATGTAGCGCGCCATTTAACGCTCCTTTTGCAGAGTTTTATCCCACCACAGCGTGGGCGAAAAACCATAGGGGGGTGAGATTTTGGGCATGCCCACCTTATCCCAAAAGGCGATGCGAAAGCTCGAGCCATAGAATTGGGGCACGACATAAAACCCCCATAAGAGCACGCGATCGAGCGCGCGCACATAGGCGATTTGACTCTCCCGATTGGGCGCGCTAATCACCCCCTTGATGAGCTGATCGATCACCGGGTTAGAAATCCCAGAATAATTGCGACTCCCTGCTTGGTTGGCGCTCTTACTGCCCCAAAAATAGCGTTGTTCATTGCCCGGGAACAAAGATTCTCCAATCACCCCTGCAATCATGTCGTAGTCAAACTTTTTAACCCGGTTGGCGTATTGACTCAAATCCACCCTTTGCACACGCATTTCAATCCCCAAGATCTTGAGATCGCGCGCGTACGCTAGGGCGAGGCGTTCAAACCCCGGGCTATTGAGCAAAATGGTGAAGGTGAAGGGTTGTTTGGTTTTGGCGTTGATGAGGCGGTTATGAGAGACCACATAGCCCGCTTCTTTTAAGAGTTTTTGGGCGTATTTGAGATTTTCGCGCAGATTCTGCCCGAGTTTGGGCGCGCCATCTGTGCGGGGCACGATATAGGGACTGGTGAAAATTCTAGGGTTATAAGCCTCTAACTGAGTTTTGTAACGATCTAAAATTTGAAGTTCCATGCCCTGGGGCAGCCCACTGGAGGCAAAGACAGAGTTGCTAAAATAGCTAGGCGAGCGGGTGTATTGGGAGAAGAAGAGATTGCGATTAGCCCATTCAAAATCAAAGGCGTAAAAGAGCGCTTCGCGCACCCGCAAGTCTTTAAAAAGGGGTCTACGGGTGTTGATAAAAAAGCCCTGCATGCCTGCGGGCAGCTCGTGTTTCAAGAGTACCTTGTGGATCTTGCCCTGTTCAATGCCCTTACCCACATAACCCCGCGCCCACACCTTCGCCGTGCTTTCATAGCGCCAATCATAAGCCCCGCTTAAAAACGCCTGCAAGGCTACCGAGTCGTCTTTATAGTATTCATAGACGAGGCGATCAAAATTGTACTGCCCCTTGATGGGGGGCAGGTCGCGCGCCCAATAGTTCTTGTTGCGCACATAGGTGATGCGCTTGCCCACATCAAAGGATTCAACCATGTAAGGACCGCTAGACACCGGGACCAGCAAGGAGGTTTTCTCAAAGTCATGTTTTTCAAAGAAATGTTTGGGGATCACCTGTAATTGCCCCAAAATCAAGGGCAGTTCGGTGTTGGTGTTGGTTTTAAAGGTGAATTTGATGTGGTACTTGTCTAGGACAATGGCTTGCTTCACATCTTCATAATACTGCCTAAATACCGGGTTGCTCTTGGTGATGGTGTCAAAGCTGTATTGGACATCTTGGGCGGTGATAGACACGCCATCGCTAAATTTAGCCCGGGGATCAATGCCAAAGATCACATAGCTACGATCGGGAGCGACTTCAATGTCATTGGCGATCAGAGCGTATTCGCTAAAGGGTTCGTCCAAACTTTGGGTGAGCAAGGTGTCATAGACCAACTCCAAGCCACTCGCCTTATTGCCCTTGAGGGTGAAGGGATTGAGAGTGTCAAAAGTGCCAATGGCATGGCTTCTTAGCACCCCGCCCTTAGGGGCATCAGGGTTGGCATAATCAAAATGGGTGAAGTGCTGGGCGTATTTTACATGCCCCCCCAAAGAGATATAGGGCGCGCCCCATAGAGGCAAGCACACAAGCAAGATCCCTAAAATGCCGCGCGTGTTCATAGCAAGCCCATTAAGGTTTTGGCGTGTTGGTAGGTTTGCGCGGCGATGGGCTGGACCGCCTCTAAGCCCTCTTGCAAGATGGATGCAACATACCCTCTTTGTGCTTGCAAGCGCGTATACGCCTCTCTAATTGGCTTAAAAGTCTCTGCCACAACTTCTGTCAACGCCTTTTTAAAATCCCCATAGCCCTTCCCTTCAAACTGGGCTTCTACCTGTGCGCTCTCTTGTTGACTCAACAGGGCATAGATATTTAAAAGATTGTAAACCCCGGGGCGGGTGGGATCAAAGCACAGAGTGCCTATTGAATCTGTGGTCGCCTTTTTGATTTTCTTGGCAATCAAGTCCGGCTCATCCAAGAGAAAGAGCGCGTGCAAAGCCCCCGGGTGCGACTTGCTCATCTTGACTGAGGGGTCGTCTAAGCCCATCACCCGCGCGCCCACATCTCCAATCAAGGGCTTGGGCACTTTAAAGCACTCCCCAAAATCCCGATTGAATTTGAGCGCGATATGGCGCGTGAGTTCTAGATGTTGTTTTTGATCTGCCCCCACCGGTACGCAATCTGTTTGGTACAATAAAATATCTGCTGCCATGAGCACGGGATAGGTGAAAAGTCCGGCTAGGGGGCTTTTCTCTTTAGTGCTCTTGTCCTTAAATTGGGTCATGCGCGCCAAATCTCCCATAGACACGCCACAACTGAGCAACCAGCACAGCGCCCCGTGCTCATTGACCTGACTTTGCATGAAGAGTTTGGATCGCTTAGGGTCAATCCCGCATGCTAGCAATAGGGTTGCCATTTGCAAGCTTTGTTCTTGCAAGGCACTAGGGTTTTGGGGGGTGGTGAGCGCATGCGCATTCACCACGCAAAAAATGCCTTCATAGCGATCCTGCCAATCTACCCATTGCTTAATCGCCCCTAGATAATTGCCCAAATGCATCCCCCCTGTGGGTTGAATCCCTGAAAACACGCGCTCTTTCATGCCAGTCCTTTCTGCAAATGTCCTACCAAAAACACCACCTCATAACTCAAAGATTCATAGGGGGCTTGAAAGCGCAAGGCTTTAGCCCGTTTAAAATCCAGCCCCCCGCCCAACAAGCCCGCGTATTTGAGCTGGGCTAAAAAGGGCGCGCGCCCATCAAAACTCTGTTGAAAGCGCTCCACCCATAGACGCTTTTCAAAGCCTTCAAAACGCGCCTTTAGGATGTCTAAGACTTCTTCACAGCCCCTTAGAGGCGAGTTTGTGCCTAAAAAGGCGTGCACCTCCTGCAAGCTCGCGCGCGTGTGGATGGCTAGGGCGATGTGGGTACAAGCGCGCGCCAACTTGGCACAAAGCGCGTCTAAATCTCGCGCCCATTGCAATGCTGAGGCGCTCACAAGCAAACTACAGGGCAGAGTCTCCCAAGTTTCAAAATCTTGACAAATCAGGCGCACGCGATCCACCCTAGCGCATGCGCGCGGGTGTTCTTGCAACATCTCTAAGGCGCGATCCACCCCGATAAACTCGCCCACATGGATCTCAAAAAAGGGGAGGGCGTTGAGCACACTCCCCTGCCCACAACCCAAATCCACCATGCGCGCACAGCACTGGGGCGCGCACTCCTGCAAGAGGCGCGCGGCGATGCGTTGTTGCACCCCTGCATGGCGTGCATAGCTCTTTGCCCTTTTGCCAAAAGAATAAGGTTCGATCTCTCTTTGCACAGACGCATTTTAGTAAAAATTTGCTAAGATTGGCGTTTATGTTGATGGAGAATGTATGAGTAGCGTGTTGTTGGTGTTACAGATTGTCCTAGCTGTGGTGATTGTGATTGTGGTACTCTTGCAAAAGAGCTCAAGCATCGGGCTAGGGGCTTATAGTGGAAGCAATGAATCCCTCTTTGGGGCTAAGGGGCCGGCGAGCTTTTTAGCCAAGCTCACGATGGTTTTGGGCTTTTTATTTCTGAGCAACACCATCGCGTTGGGCTATCTTTACAATAAAGAATACAATATCAGCGTGTTGGACAGCACACCTAAAAACTCTCTAGTGCCCCTTGTGCCTCCTAGCGCACCCAGTGCACCCAGCACGCCTAGCACGCCCCCTAACCCGTTGAGCACCCCTCCGGCCAACCCTTTAAGCAACCCCTTACTCCAGAACGCGCCCACGCAAAACCCCCTCATCCCTAAAACCAACCCCTAAGGATCAGCATGTTAGATGGCATTTACAAACAAACCAGCGCGCAAATGCATAAGAGCTTGCAAGCGCTTTTAAAGGACTTCACCACCCTGCGTAGCGGCAAGGTGTCTATCAACTTAGTAGAAAATGTGCGCGTGGATTACTATGGCACACCCACCCCGCTCAACCAAGTTGGCTCCGTGATCGCCAGCGATGCGAGCACTTTGAGCATCACCCCTTGGGAGAAGAACCTTTTAAAAGACATTGAACGGGCGTTGCAAGAAGCCAATTTAGGCGTGAATCCCAATAATGATGGCGAGAGTGTGAAACTCTTCTTCCCCCCCATGACCTCTGAACAACGCAAGGAGATCGCCAAAGACGCTAAGGGCATGGGCGAAAAGGCGAAAGTGGCGGTACGCAATATCCGTCAAGATGCTAACAACCAGATCAAAAAGCTAGAAAAAGACAAAGAAATCAGCGAAGATCAGAGTAAAAAGGCGCTCGCTGAGGTGCAAAAGATCACCGACACAGCCATTAAAAAGATTGAAGACGCGCTCAAAGCCAAAGAAGAGGAGATTTTAAAACTCTAATGGATATTTTGCGCATATACCAAGATTGTGGCGCGCTCTTAGAGGGGCATTTTCTACTCAGCAGCGGGAATCACTCCAATTTTTACTTACAATCGGCTAAAGTCTTAGAAGAGCCTAAATTAGCCGCACAACTCGCCCAAGCCCTAGCCCAAGAGATCATGGGTGCGGGTGTGCGCGTTGATGGCGTGTGTTCTCCGGCTTTGGGGGGGATTTTAGCCGGTTATGAGCTCGCGCGCGCGCTCAACACGCGTTTTATTTTCACCGAGCGCGTGAATGGGGTGATGACCCTTAGGCGCGGGTTTGAAGTCAGCCCCCAAGAAAAAATCCTCATCTGTGAGGACATCATCACCACCGGAGGTTCAGCCCTAGAAGCGGCTCATTGTGTGCAGGCGTTGGGCGCTCAGGTGATCGCCTTTGCCAGCTTGGCAAATCGGGGTTTTTGTGCGCGCGCCAACGCCCCCGCCCCCACCAACACAGGGCATGCCTGCAAATTGCCCACGGATGTGCCCTTCTTTTCTTTAGCAGATTTTAATTTTGCCATGTACAAACCCACGCATTGCCCTTTATGCGCCACCAGCGCGCCAGTCAAGCCGGGTAGCCGTGGGAATGAAAAATAACGCCCTAGAAACTCTCTCTGCTTTGCATGTGCGCGCGCGCTTAAAAGCCCTGTTGGTGGATATTTTCATGCTCTATACCCCCTTGCTTTACTTTAGCGCCTATGTGATCTTGGGCTCAGCGCAGAGTTTTAGAACCCATCAGGGCGTGATCTTTGCCTGTGTGGGGGTTTATGGATTGATCAGCGCGCTCTTTGTGGCTGTAAGTGGGCAAACCCCCGGGTGGCGCTATGTGGGCTTAAAGCTTGTGGATTCTAAGAGTGGGGGCAGAGTGGGCTTTTGGCGGGCGTGGGGGCGTTTTGGGCTGTGGCTGGTGGTGGCTAGCACGCTTGTAGGGCTCTTCACACCCTTTTTCACGCGCCATAAACGCCTCTTGCACGATGTACTTTGTAGGACGGCGCTCACACAGGTTTAAGGCATGGTATCATCTTTGCTTGTTGCTTTGAAAAAAGCAAAGGATCGGTGTGGCAGTCAATCCTATGAGTTTGGAAGTCGCCAAAACACCCAGTAAAGGTAAGGCTTCTTCCACACACAAGACAGCACTAGCAGACAAGGACGCTTTTAAACACCTCTTGTCGAATCAAAAACATCATTTCAAGGCGCTTAGCGATCTTGAGACTCAAGATACCAAGCAACACGCTTTGCCGGTTAAATTGAGCAAAAAAGATATTGGTCAGTTAGATAAGAAAACCTCTTCTAAGACTAAAGATGTACCTATAGACCATAGCCCCTTAGCGCACTTATTGGATACCAAGATGGCCAAGCTACCTGAGCTAGATAAGCCAACTAAGGGCGCGTCCAAGGACCCTCTTAAAAAAGCGGAAGCCAAACAAGGCAAGCATGCCAAGAACGCTAAGCTTTCGGATATCAAAAAGCTAGAAACCGCTAAAAAGTTGGGCTTGAATTCTCTTAAGCACGAAAAAGGTACGCTTACAACCAATGTAGAACCTGAAGCAAAAACCCTCTCCACACAAAATTTGCTCACTATGCAAAACAAGCCCAACACCCCTATCAAAGATAAAAAAGTCTCTGCCGTGTCTGAGGACATGCCTAAGGCGAGCACTAAAACCCCCGCGTCCAAAGCCCCTTTAAGTCAACTTTTAGAACACCAAGGTGTGGCACAGCATAAGAAAAACCTAGCTAAACTAGGCGCACAAAAAATTTATGGACATACTCCTCCCAAAGATAACGAAACAAATGATCGCGAGATCAAGCAGGCGTTTAAAGAAGCCCTTGTGCAGTTCCCTCCCTCTATTTACGCCCCCCAATCCCCCTTGCATGGTCCTTCTGCAAACAAGATTAGTGATTTAACAGAGAAAGAAGAAAGACCCAGCGTTTCCCTTAAAGAAAGTCTTTCCCACGCGCCCGTCCAACACACCTTAGATAAGGAACTCCCTAAAGCTCCCTTAATTAAAGAGACCTTAAAGAATTTCGCCACCGAGCTTAAACAAGAGTTGCTAGATTTTAAACCCCCTATCAACAAGCTTTCCATGGAACTTCACCCCGATAAGTTGGGCAAGGTAGAGGTGGTGATTCAGCAAGTGGGCAAGAATATTCAAGTGAGCGTGAGTTCGAGCGCGCCCGTAGCTGCCTTACTTTCCTCCTACAACAATGAGTTGCGCCACAATTTGGCACAGATGGGCTTTAACGATGTCGATGTGAGTTTTATTGCGCATAACAACACTGGACATGGATCAAATAACCCCCAGCAACAACAAGGGCAGTTTCAAGACAATCATCCTAGTCAGAATCAACACAATCCCTCTACCCCCCCCAAAGAGACCCCCAACCCTCCTTTAGAACCACCTAAGAGTGCGGGACTCTACGCCTAAGATCAGCAGATTATGGGTATAATGGGGGCTCATATTACAACGGGAGAAGGGCATGCCCATTGATTTAGCAGAAGTGACCGGGGCAAAAGCAGCGATGGAGAAGAAGAAACACGAGCCCAAAATTGCCAATGGTTTAGACAAGGACGCGTTTATGAAGTTGTTTCTAGAGCAACTTAAAAACCAAGATCCCACTGCCCCGATGGAAACCGATAAAATCATTACGCAAACCGCACAGCTTACGCAAGTTGAAATGCAAGAAGAGAGCAAGAAGACTATGAAGGAGGTTGCTGATGCCATGCAATCTAGCAAGGATACTAACCAATCTCTGAAAGATTTTCAGGGTAAGCTCAAGGACACTTTAGAACATTTAGATAAAGGCATGGGCGAGACTCTCAAATCTAACGCGCTCATGACTCAAGCGTCTGGACTCAATAGTGTTACCATGATTGGTAAAATTGCTGAAACCGATGTAAAGGGGATCAATGTTGCCAAGAAGGGTAAAGTGAGCTTTGCACTTTATTTCGATCAGCCTATTAAAGCTTCTGAGGGCAATCCGGGGATACAAATTTTTGATCAGGAAAAGCAGTTGGTACGCACTTTACCCTTGAGTGGCAAGAATGGCAAACAAGGGTATGTTGAATTTGAATGGGATGGCTTGAATCAAGAAGGTAAGCCCGTTGCTCCGGGCACTTATGAGATCACAGCAGAATATAATCTTGATCCTAGCAACAACAAGTATCTACATACCCGTATTGGTAGGGGTGAGGTGCAAAGCGTGGTGTTCAACAAGGGCAAGCCCATGTTGCGCATGGGGGAGATGGTTTTACCTATGGATAGCGCGCTAGAATTTTACGATAAGCCCAGTTCTCGCCATGAACAAGAAGAACATGAAAGCCTAGCCCATTTGGTGCAAGCCAAAGCATCCAATCCCCCAACCACCCCCAAAGCATCTAACCCCGCTACCCATGCCCAATCTGATAAAAGTGCCAACATACACTCTGAGTCCAAAACACCCCTACATGACACCACCTCTTCTAGCCCCACCTCGCCACATCCCAAACACACACCCACGCTTTCCAAAACACCCAATCCTGCCAATGCCTCTAGTACACATCTAGATTCTAAGCACCATGATAGCGTTATGGCTCACGCGCCCGCCCCAACAAAACCTATTGCGCATAACAAGCCGAACTTAACCAGTAGCGCTACAGGCGCACCAAAGGCTCACACATGAACGACACCATCCTTAACGCTTATTCCGGCATTAAAACCCATCAATTTGGTATCGACAGCGTCTCTAACAATATTGCCAATATTAACACTGTGGGATATCGTAGAAACGACCCCGAGTTTAAATCGCTTTTTGCCTCCCATTTAGATTCTTTGAGTGGAAACACCGTAACTTCCAACGATCGTAACTATGGTGCCACAGCGGGAGGGAATGCTATTTCTAGCAAAGATGGCGAATATATGCCCAGCGATGCGGAGTTTAATATGGCTTATCAAGGGAGTGGGTGGTTTATTGTAGGTCCTGATAAAAATGGGAGCATGGAAATTAACAAAGATGGATACAAGCAAGCGCAAGAGAACTTCTATACGCGTGATGGAAACTTTTTGCGCGATGCAGATGGTTATATTGTTAATGCTCATGGCTACTATGTCTATGGCGTGGACTTGCATAAAATCAAAAATGGAGTGTTGACAGCAGGCAGTGAAGAGGAGGAGCGCAAAGCACTTCATAGTGGCAAACTCACCCCCCTTTATTTGCCCCGCGATGTGCAATACCAACCCGTGGTAACTACAAAGCTCAATTTGAGCCTCAATTTAAACCCTAAAAACCATGTGCGCCCCGCCGAAGAATACCTGTTAGATGAAAACGGGGAGGTGATTACGGATCGCTTTTTAAACCAAGATGCTAACGCACTTGCCAACGACGATAACGAACCTTTAGATTTAGCCATGCACCGCAATTTAAGGGTCATGGTTGTCAAGGGCGATATCGCACAGGACTTCACTTTTAAGTACGGCAATGGTGGCATTGAAAAGAATGAATTTAGAACTTTGGGAGACTTAAAGAAGTTACTTCAAACTAAGGCGCATTTGGATTTAGATGTGGTCAAAAGCCACCCTGATGATGTTATATCGCCCTTGTTATTGCAGATCAAAAACCCTAGTGATCCCACGGCCACGATCGCTATCGGGGGGCATATGGCTGAAAAACTCGGCTGGACAGCCAATGGGGCGATCCTAAAGAAGGGAGAGTCGCGCGATTCGACTTCTATTCGTATCCCCTTCTATAGCACCACTGCAGAGATTTACGACAAGGCCGGGCAAAAATATCTCTTGAAAAGCGACTTTTTTATGACAGAGATCAAAGACCCCATGAACCCCAACTCTCAAGACAAATGGGATGTAGAAAGCTCTATTATTGAAGTGCGCGACAAAACTCCCATTAATAAACCTGTGCGCCAAACCATCACCTTTGACAAGGCAGGCAAGATACATGCCGAACCTGTTACGCTAGATTTTAAGGGCGCGCCCTTGACTTATTCTCTAGATAAGAGCGATGACTTCAAATCAAGCGATGTGCCTTATGAAGATTCTAAAATCTTTCAAATTTCTCAGGATGGTAAACCTAAAGGTTTGTTAGAGAATATGCGCATCGATGAAAATGGCGTGATCCACCTCATTTTTAGCAATGGAGCGCTGGAGACGATGGGGAGGGTGGGGATTGCTACTTTTATCAATGATCAGGGGCTTAAAAAAGTGGGGAGCAATCTTTTTGACATCCAAAATGCTACGGTGAATGGGAGGGCAGCCCCTTTGAGCGGGAATCCCATTATCGGCTGGGACCGGGACGATGGCAAACTCAAATTTGGCAAGGTGATGCACAAATACTTAGAAACAAGCAATGTCAACGCAGGGAATTCTTTAACAAATTTGATTTTAATGCAAAGAGGCTATTCTATGAACGCCAAAGCCTTCACAACCGGTGATGACCTGATCAAAGAAGCGATCAATTTGAAGAAGTAGGGCATGTCTTTTTGTAATTATGATGAAAAGGGTTTCAAGCAGTTGGTGCAGTTTTTAGAGGAGGGGGAGTACCAAATCCCGCGCTTTCAGCGCGATTTTGTGTGGAAAAAGGAGCAGGTGGCGAAGTTTTTTGACAGCCTTGTGAGAGAATTTCCCACCGGGAGCTTTGTGGTGTGGAAAACCAAGGAACGCCTACAGGCTAACCGCCAAATAGGCGCGGTAAACATCAAAGAGCCCAAAGCGCAAGATTATGTCTATTATGTTCTAGATGGACAACAGCGCATGACAGCCCTTTTTGTGGTGCATCAAGGCTTGCAAATAGAAAGGAGGCGCAAGAAGGATCATTACCAAGAAAAGAACACCCACAAAGATCACTCCCAAAGCAAGCGTCCCACAAGAGACAATTATCAAGATATCATGTTGCGGCTTAATGCAGATGAGGAAAAGGACTATTGCTTTGTGGGTGATCCTAATCACCAGACTGAAGAGGTGGCTGTGAGTGTGTACGATCTCATCACCCAAAGCATTTTGGGTATCCAAAAAAAATACCACCTGAGTATCGAAATGGCTGAACAATTTGAGGAGTTTAAAAGGCGGATTGAAAATTACCGCTTCCCTATCATTGAGATCACCAATGCCCCGCTTGAAAAGATCGTAGAAATCTTTGAGCGCATCAACGCAGGCGGGATCAAATTAACCTCTTTTGAAGTGATGTGTGCTAAGTTTTACATCCCCCCCGCCACAGACTCCAGCCAAACCATCATCACCAACCCCGGCTTTGATCTA
This sequence comes from Helicobacter baculiformis, assembly GCF_900197685.1. Lineage (GTDB taxonomy): Bacteria > Campylobacterota > Campylobacteria > Campylobacterales > Helicobacteraceae > Helicobacter > Helicobacter baculiformis. The sequence goes on from NZ_FZMF01000007.1 coordinate 13,257, forward strand.
GAAGCCCGCTTTGAGAATCTCACAAATACATTAGGGCGTTTGGATTACGCCTTTGATCACCCTATGGTGGTGTTGCAACTCGTCTCGTACCTATTGTGCCAAGATGTTTCTAGTCATCTCACTGAAAAAATCAGTGTCCCCACGATTTTAAAGCTCGAGCCTATAAAGGTACAAAAAACTTGGGATTTTGTAGCTCCCTGTTTTGCTGACGCTGCCCATTTGCTCAAACACGATCTCAAAATCCCCTCTTTTGACTTCTTGCCCTCTGCGGGTTCTTTAATGCTCATAGCCTATTTTTTTGCCCTAAGTGAGCATAAAAGCCCTAATGCTAATCAGATCGCCAGTTTAAGACAACTCTTCTTTAGAAGCGCGTTTTTTAGTAGCACTATAAGCGGGGATACCCTACTCAAACAACTAAACCTAGTCAAGCGCATTTATGAGGAAAAACCCATTGATTTTAAAAAAGAACTCCCCTTTTACGCCATCACCCAAGAGTTTTTAACCGAAGAAAAACTCAATATGAAAAGTGGCTTGCACCGGGGGGTTTTATGCGTGCTCGCCACCCTAGAGCCTAGAAACTTTGACAACAATAGTAAAGTGGTTTTAGACAATCTATTTTTACTGCCAAAACACAAAAGAAATTTACACCACTTCTTCCCCAAGAACCACTTAAAACATGTGAGTAGCCATGCAAATGCCGATGTGATCGCCAATATGACCTTGATTGACGCGCGTTTGAATCAGAAAATCAAAGACACACCCCCTAAGCGATATATTCAAGACTACCAACAAAGCAACCCCCACTTGGAGTCGACTCTAGCGACCCACTTGGTCGACTTGAGCAATGCGCGCGTGCTAGAGGACTATAACGCGTTCTTGTCCATGCGCGCTCAAGCCATTTTAGAGCAGGTGCGCGCGCTGACTTGAATTTGCCAAAAAGGATATCTATGTGGTGTTTAGGGATTGAGCATAAGGAAAATGGTAGTATAGATGCGCTTGAGAGCGTACTATGTCGCTATGGGTTTTCTAAATTAATTGGTGGGGTGTATATTTTACATCCACTTTATACTAATCCATTAGCTCAAATTTGCGCCTGCTTGCATGAAATCAAAACCATCTCTGATAACTCCAAGCTTGAGGTTAAGAGTTTTAAGATTAGCGAGTTAAATGATTTGGCAGATTGCTTAGTAGCAACCAAAAACACCGCTACAAGACCCAAGACTGCCTATATTCCCCCAAGAAGTACTTACGATCACATTGGAGAAAAAAGCATCGCACTTTCTGAGACTATTTTTAAGGATTACGATCCTAAAGACTTAGAAAATGCCTATTTTCTTTACACGGATGCAGGAATTAAAGAGGAAGAAGTGATGTGCGGGTTTTGCCTCTATCTTTTTAAAGAGGGGCGTTTTGAAGAGATTAACCGCTATAAATGCCCCCTAAATTCGATCCTTAATGAAAGCTTTAAAGCTGAAAAACAAGCTATTGTAACTAGCATGAAACACCTGCAAGCTATGCTTAAAACCAACAAATTAGATTCCAGTTATAAGCTTTTTGTCATAGGAGATAATCAAGCTGTGATCAACAATTACCGCCTTAAAACTGAGGGCTTTATTTCTGAGAGTGACTTTACAAGCATCGAATACAAATGGTGCAGGCGTAATGAAGACGCGTGCAATAAAGTGGTGGATGCGATCGTCAATTTGCGTGGTTAAGCGCGTAGCACGCGGGTTTAAAACCAAGCAAACAGGCTTGGTGATAATGCTGGCTTTGCTTTTGCAAGTCGCGTTCAACCCCTCTAGCATTTCTATAAGCCTCCCCGATCTCATAATAACTCTGCGCGTTCCCCATCTGTGCGCCCTTTTGGTAATACTCTAGCGACAATGCGGCGTTTTTATGGAGCAACCACCCATAGTAATAGAGCCCGTTTTTATAGATAGAGCCCAATTTGACATACGCATTCGCATCCCCATTTTTGCCCTCTTCTTGATAAAAGGCGATGGCTTGTTGGTAGCGCGCGGTGATCTTAGCCCTGTCCTCAATAACCCCCTTAAGCTTGCCGCGCAAAATCAAAGTGGCTAGGTAGAAAGCCCCATCCCCACTTTTCAAATCTGCAGCCCTTTGGTAATACTCAAGGGCTTTTGTAGCATCTTTGGACACCCCCTCTCCTTCTTCATACATTTGCGCTAGGCGCACAAACGCGCGCCCATCGCCCTTTTTGCCCGCTTCCAGGTAGCTCTTAATCGCCTCTTGGTAGTAGGCGTGCGCTTGTTGGTAATCCAAAGGCACACCCTGCCCTTTAAAATACAACGCCCCCAGCTTTTGCCATGCGCGCCCATCGCCCTTTTTGCCCGCCTTTTGGAAATATTCTAGGGCTGTGGGGTAGCTCTGTGCCACGCCCTGCCCTTGCAAATACATCATCCCCAATCTGAAATCTCTAGCCTGCCCCATTTTGGCCGCTTTTTGGTAATACTCCAACGCTTTAGGATAATTTTGCTCCACGCCTTGACTCTCATTGTAATACAGATCTCCCAAAGCGTTAAACCCCCGCGCATCGCCCATCTCTCCGGCTTTTTCAAAGGCTTTTATCGCCTTGTTAAAATCCAAAGCCACGCCCTGCCCTTTGGTGTAACTCTCTCCTAAGCGCATATAGGTTTTAGCCTCTGTAGGTACAACTTCGGGCGTACTCTTTACCCCTATAGCCTTGGGTTGCTGTGCTTGCGTAGGCTGTGCTCCTGTATTAGATTGGAGATTCTTGTGCTGAGCGTGCTGAATATCCATAGCTCTCTGAGAATAGACACTAGCTTTCCGAGAATCTTTGGGCACACCCACACCAATCAGGTACATATTAGCCAAACTTCGATAAGCATCTACGCTTCCTAATTGTGCGGCTTTTTGATAATTCTCTAGAGCTTTTGCATAATCTTTATGTCTGTAGGCTTCTTTAGCAATAGAGAGATACACATCTACCTCACTATTGGCATATAGAACACAAACGCCTAATAAAGCGCCCAGAACTGCCTTACACGCCGACACTTTTGCCATTTCACTCTCCATGCATTGCAAAACCTGAAGCATTGTAGCATAAAACCATGTGGTATAATCTCTGTTCATTTTTTAAAATATAAGGAAGCCTGATGAAACATTTATTGCGGTGCTGGATGGCATTATGCGCCTTAAGTTTGGGATTAGGAGCGCAAGAATACACCATTGATAAGGCTCACAGTCATGTGGGTTTTAAGGTTAAGCATCTGCAAATTAGCCATGTGCGGGGGAATTTCAAAGATTATAGCGCACTCATTGATTTCGATCCAGCTAGCCACACTTTCAAAAAGCTAGAGGCTACTATCAAGGCGATGTCAATTGATACGGGCAATACAAAAAGAGATATGCATTTGCGATCGGATGAATTTTTCAAGGTAGAAAAGTTCCCTAATCTGCATTTTATGATGGAAAAATACCAAAAGATAGATGCCACACATGGGCGCATGTATGGCACTTTGAGTATTGCTGGGGTGGCGCATAAAGTGATGTTGAAAACCGAGATTGGCGGAGTGGCGCAACAAAAGGGACAAAACAAGCTGGGTTTCTCGTTAAGTAGCACCATCAAACGCCTAGATTTTAACCTAGCCCCTGAAAAATCTACCCACACAATAGGCGATGTGATCGCGCTTAATGTCGAAGTAGAAGCCACTCAAAAGTAGATTGTCTTTTGCAACTCAACGCCGAACAACAAGAAGCAGTACGAGCTCCACTTGGGCATAACTTGGTGATTGCCTCAGCAGGCACAGGTAAAACCTCTACAATTGTGGGTAGAATTTTACGCCTCTTGGAACAGGGGATACACCCTCAAGAGATTTTGCTTTTAACTTTTACTAACAAAGCCAGCTTGGAGATGAAGGAGCGTTTGGCTAGCCACACTCCCCATGCCCAACATATTCAAGCGGGCACTTTCCACGCCGTCGCTTACCGCCATCTTAAAGAGCTTTACCCTCATTTGGGATTAAAACAGCCCAAAGAATTATGCGTCTTACTCAAAAGCGTCTTAGAAACTTGCCCGCTTAGCTCTGAAAATAATTTTTATGGCGCTAGCCATCTCTATAGCCTGCATTCGCTTTATGTGAATGCCCAAAGTCCAGAGGACTTTAGTACATGGCTGTGCGCGCGTGTTCCCGAACAAGAAAACTATGCTTTAGCCTATGAGCAAGTTTTAGAGCAATTTAGCATACTCAAACAAGAGCATCATTATCTTGATTACAACGATCTACTCTTACTTTATCGCCAAGATATCGCTCCTAATACTCTCTTTGCAGAGGTGCTTTGTGATGAGTACCAAGACACCAATCCCTTACAAGATTCTATCTTGGACGCGCTCAAACCCAAAAGTCTCTTTTGTGTGGGGGATTACGATCAAAGTATTTACGCTTTCAACGGAGCAGACATTTCTATTATTAGTAATTTTGCGCGTAAATATTCCCATGCGCGTGTCTTCACGCTTAAGAAAAATTACCGCTCTTCGCAGGCAATTTTAGCCTTGGCTAGCCGCGTTATCGCGCACAATCCACGCATTTACCCCAAAAACCTCGAAGTGCTTAAAACCATTAATCCTTCTCTGCCAACCCTTTTAGAATATGACGAATTGTTAGCCCAATACAAAGGAATCGCGCACCATATTGCGCGCAAGAAAGGGGGTTATGAAGAGGTGGCGGTGCTTTTTAGAAACAACGCAAGCGCAGATGGTTGTGAAGCGTCTTTGCGTCAATTAGGAATCCCTTCTAGGCGCAAAGGAGGCTTGAGTTTCTTTGAGAGCAAAGAGGTCAAGCTTGTTTTAGATGTGTGTGCGTTTTTGAGTCATCCTAAAGATATGGTCGCCAGCATAGAGATTTTACATTACGCCCCGGGTGTGGGTGCCTCATTAGGAAAAGAGTTTTACCATGCTTTGCAAATCTTGGGCGATGGGGATAGCTTAAAGGGTTTGATTGACCCCAACAATCAAAAACCCTTTAAAAATCTTCAGGCAGGCTTGTTTGATGCGCAATTTAGCACAGAAAATAGCGCGCGCTTCGATGTGCCTCCTGCTTTCAAAACACATCCTCTTTTAAGCCATCCTAAAATCACCCCCTCTATGGCACGCTTTTTAGGCGCGTTCTTTGCACTTTGTACTTGCGCGCGAGCGCTCAAACCTAGCCATAGCATTGCCCAAATTGTTAAATCCGCATGGTGGGGAAGTATTTTAGAGAAATTAAGTGCGGAGCGTGCTAAAAACAAAGATGGTAGCCTCGATCCAAAGCGTGTTCAAGATGCCCAACATAAAATTAAAGTCAAAATAGATTTGCTTGCCAGTCTAGCTAAACCCTACGCCACCCTAAAGGATTTTATGAACGCAATGGCATTAGGCTCTAAGGAAGCTTCTAGTGGGGAAGGAGTACATTTGCTCAGTGTGCATGCAAGCAAGGGTCTAGAGTTTGAAGAGGTGTATGTGATTGACTTGATGGAAGGGCGTTTTCCTAATACCAAATTGGCTAAACAAAGCGGAAGCCTGGAAGAAGAACGGCGTTTATTTTATGTTGCCACCACAAGGGCTAAAAATCATCTATACCTTTCTTATGCCAAACAAGATAAGCAGAGACAAATTGATTATGAGCCTTCATGTTTTTTAAGGGAAGCTGGACTCATCGCGCCTAAATCATAGTGCTTTTACTCGTGCTAAATAAGCATATACCTCATCATCTTTGTAAAGGCTTAACATCAGTTAGATTAATTTTTATACAATGGGAGGGTGATTTTAAATGAAGGATGGAACTATGGGCGATTTACTCAGTCGTAGGGTTGCTGCCACGCCTAGAGGTATTGGCATTGTGTGCGATTGGTTTGTGCAGGAGGCACATAATGCAACAATCACAAGCAGTGATGGGCGCACTTTTATTGACTTTGCAGCTGGTATTGCGGTGCTTAATGTGGGACATAGACACCCGCGCGTGATAAAAGCGGTTAAAGCACAACTGGACAAATTTACACACACTGCTTACCAGGTAACCCCCTATGAAAGCTATGTGGAATTAGCCGAGCAGATCAATGATCTAGCCCCCATCGATGGTGTTAAAAAAACTTGCTTTTTCACCACAGGAGGTGAAGCCACTGAAAACGCAATTAAGATTGCCAAAGCTCACACTAAGCGCTATGGCGTGATCGCCTTTGGGGGAAGTTTTCATGGACGTACTTCTATGGCGGTGAGTATGACAGGCAAAGTTGCACCTTATAAGGCAGAAATTGGAATGGGAATGCCCGGGGTGTATCACGCCTACTACCCTAATGCTTTACATGGCATTAGTACCCAAGACGCGCTTAAAAGTTTGGAGTTAATTTGTAAGGCTTCCATTGCACCCTCAGATGTGGCTGCTGTCATTTTTGAACCTGTACAAGGCGAGGGTGGGTTTAATCCCGCACCGCTGGACTTTGTAGCCACTTTGCGAGAGTTTTGTAACACGCATGGCATTGTTTTGATTGCTGATGAAGTGCAAACCGGTTTTGCACGCACGGGTAAGACTTTCGCGATGGAACATTTTAATGTGAACGCGGACATTATTTGTATGGCCAAGAGTTTGGGCGGGGGGTTGCCCATCTCTGGGATTGTGGGTAAAGCGACAGTGATGGATTCGCTGAGTGCTGGAGGTATGGGGGGCACTTATGCGGGTAATCCTTTAGCTACGACTGCAGCTTTAGAAGTGCTTAAGATTATTCAAGAGGAAAAGCTCAATGAGCGCGCGCTAAAGCTAGGACAAGAGTTAATGGATGCCCTCAAGCGACTCAAACAAGAAAGCAACATCACCCAAATAGCTGAGGTTAGGGGGCTAGGCTCTATGGTCGCTGTGGAGTTTTTTGAAGCAGGTAAGCCTAGCACGGCTTTAGCCAAAGCGGTGCAAAAAGAGGCAATGGATCAAGGACTTTTACTTTTGACCTGTGGCTCTTATGGCAATGTAATCCGCTTCCTCTACCCTTTAACCATTCCTCAAGATCAATTTGATCGCGCCCTTGATATCCTTTGTCAATCCATCAAAAAGGTAGCTGTATGAATTTCAAACTCTTAGATCACCCCTTTGTGAGCCCCACTAAAAAAGAAGGCTTTATTGCGGTTAGTAACCCAGCAACTCTTGAAGAGATTGCTTATGTCAAAAGTGTAGGGCAGGAGGAATTAGAACAAATCATTGCGAAATCTTACCAAGCTCAAAAGCAATGGGCATGCAAGTTAGCCCTAGAACGATCTGATATTTTGCTCAAGTGGCGAGAATTATTGTTAGAAAATCTCGAAGACTTAGCGCGTATTCTGACTCAAGAGATGGGTAAACCCCTCAAAGAAGCCCGTTCGGAAATTACCTACGGAGCCAGTTATCTAAGATGGTTTGCTGAAGAAGGACGGCGCATTGATGGAGATATTTTACCTAGTGTGGTTCCTAATCAAAAAATCTTTGTGCTCAAACAACCTGTTGGGGTTTGCGCGGCGATCACGCCTTGGAATTTCCCCTCCGGTATGATTGCGCGCAAAGTCGCACCCGCTCTAGCCTGTGGATGCTCAATGGTGATTAAACCGGCTACACAAACCCCACTAAGCGCCTATGCCTTAATGCTTTTAGCCCAAAAAGCAGGAGTACCTGAGGGTGTGTTGAGCGTAGTGAGTGGGGAGACGCGCATGATTGCTAAGGTTATTTGCGAGAGTGATCTGGTGCGTAAACTTACCTTTACCGGCTCAACACAGGTGGGTAAAATCTTAATGCAACAGAGCGCTAGCACTCTAAAAAAACTTTCTTTAGAGCTAGGAGGTAATGCACCTTTTATTGTTTTTGAAGACGCTAATTTAGAACAAGCGGCTACGGGTATTTTAGCCTCTAAATTTAGGAATAGTGGGCAAACTTGTGTGTGTGCTAACCGTATTTATGTGCAAAAAAGCGTGTATGAACCACTGAGCGCAATTCTGAAGAGTAAGGTAGAGAGCTTAAAACTAGGTAATGGTTTAGAAGAAAACACGACACAAGGGCCTTTGATTGATTTAAAGGCGGTGGAAAAGGTGCAAGAACACATCAGCGACGCGGTAGACAAGGGCGCACAAATTCTTAGCGGGGGTAAACCTAGCGTGCTGGGAGCAAGCTTTTTTGAGCCTACAATCTTAACAGGAGTTGATCAAAGCATGTTGGTAGCTAAGGAAGAGACCTTTGGACCCCTAGCTCCCCTATTTAGCTTTGAAAGCGAAGAGGAAGTGATTGCAAAGGCTAATGATACACAATATGGACTTGCTTCTTATTTTTATACCCAAAATCTTGCGCGCGTATTTAGAGTGAGCGAAGCCTTAGAGTACGGCATGGTGGGAGTAAATGCGGGACATATTTCTACAGAAACCGCACCCTTTGGAGGAATCAAGCAAAGCGGTTTAGGTAGAGAGGGCTCAAAATATGGCATCGAAGATTATTTGGAAATCAAATATATGAGCGTTCGACTAGATTAGTGAGCGAAGGGGAGCGCACACATGAGTGTTTTGGAGTGAAAACTTTTAGATTCTCAAACATCGTGGGAAAGTGTTGGTGTCGTTGCCCGTATATTCGGATAACTGCTCTAGGGGGCTTGGGTGTGCTATATCTTTAAGTGTGAACCACCTCCCTAAAAAGAGGAGCTTCTCAATTAACAGAAACTAGCGCTTCTGAACGCAAAGAGTTTTGCTATCTGAAAAACTAGTTTCTAACCCAAAAGACTTACAGACCCACTGGTGGGTGAAGATTAGTTGCTAACCTGTCATCGTGCTTAATTTTAGTGGCTAGAATGAGCGCATCCAAACCTTACCACTGATAAAAGTTGGTATACTCCTTATAAATGAGAACTAAAAGACCAAAATAGTATGGCATGATGGGACATATATTAGTTATTAGTCCTTTTTATTAATAATTATGTATAATTTTTAAATTCAAAACGATCTTAGGAGTCTACATGGGTAAAACTTTAGGCAATCTGCTGTGGGCAATTGTGGCGATCATGGGTGCGGTGTGCTTGGGGGTATTAGCCTTGCACAAGGGCGAGAGTATTAACACGCTTTGGTTAGTAGTTGCTGCGATCTGTATTTACTCTTTAGGCTACCGCTTTTATAGCCACTTTGTCGCTTACAAAGTCTTACAGCTAGATGACACACGCGCTACACCCGCTTGCGTACACAATGATGGGCGTGATTATGTTCCCACCAATAAGGCAATCACTTTTGGGCATCATTTTGCAGCTATTGCGGGTGCGGGTCCTTTGGTAGGACCGATTTTAGCCGCCCAAATGGGCTATCTACCTTCCGTGCTGTGGATTTTAATTGGTAGTGTTTTAGGGGGTTGCGTGCATGATTTTGTGGTGCTCTTTATTTCTATGCGACGCAATGGCAAATCTCTAGGAGAAATGGTAAAAGAAGAGATGGGCTCAGTGGTGGGCTGGTTTGCAATGTTGGGTATTTTGGGGATTATGATCATCATCATCGCAATCTTGGCAATGGTGGTTGTCAAGGCCTTGGCACATTCCCCTTGGGGGCTTTTCACTATCAGTATGACAATCCCTATTGCTATTTTTATGGGGCTTTACATGCGTTTCTTGCGTCCTGGTAAGGTGCTAGAAGCTTCTTTAATAGGCTTTGGATTGTTATTGTGCGCGATCTACTATGGTAAAGTTGTGGCTAGCGATCCCACTTTGGGTACGCTTTTCACGCTCAAAGCAACTACTCTTGCATGGATTGTAATCGGCTATGGATTTGTATCTTCCAACTTGCCCGTGTGGTTTTTGATGGCACCCCGCGATTATTTAAGCACTTTCATGAAAATTGGGGTGATCTTGGTCTTAGTGGTTGCAGTGATTGTGGTCGCCCCCCCTACAAATTCCTAAAGTAACCGCCTTTATTGATGGTACGGGTCCAGTGTTTGCCGGAAGCCTTTTCCCCTTTTTATTTATTACCATTGCATGCGGAACTATTAGCGGTTTTCATGCCCTAATCGCTTCTGGCACAACACCCAAGATCATTGAAAAAGAGAGCCATGCACGTGCGGTGGGTTATGGCGCGATGGTCATGGAATCAGTAGTAGCAATCATGGCTTTAATCATGGCTGCAATTTTACACCCCGGACTCTATTTTGCCATCAACGCGCCAGAAAGTGCAATCGGCGCAAACATCGCTGAAGCCGCTAAAGTGATCAGTTCTTGGGGTTTTTCTATCACCCCTCAAGAAATTCAAGAACTAACCCGCAATATCGGCGAACAAAGTATTTTAAGTCGCACAGGGGGTGCGCCCACCTTTGCTATTGGATTATCAATGCTGGTTTATCATATTGTAGGCAATCCTGCCGTGATGGCATTTTGGTACCACTTTGCCATCCTCTTTGAAGCTCTATTTATCCTTACAGCTGTGGATGCGGGCACACGCACCGCGCGTTTTATGATCCAAAATATCCTAGGCAATGTCTATAAGCCTTTGGGTAATACCCGCTCTCAAATGGCTGTTTTTGTGGCAACTTTTCTTTGCGTAAGTCTTTGGGGACATTTTCTTTATCAAGGAGCTATCGATCCCAAAGGGGGCATTTACACCCTTTGGCCCCTCTTTGGAGTGAGCAATCAGATGCTAGCGGGCATGGCGCTCTTACTAGGCACAACTATTCTTTTTAAAATGCAACGCTTTAAATACGCATTAGTTACAGCAATCCCTGCTACACTGATCTTAGGGATAACCTTTTATAGCGGGATTTTAAAAATCCTTCCTAAAGGGGATAATAGTGTGTTAAACCATGTGTCTCATGTCGCTACCGCGCAAATTTTGAGCGAAAAACTTGCTCGTGCTAGCGACCCTGAACAAATTAGTCTACTCAAACAATCCATCACTAACCATACTATCGATGCAATCTTGTGCGTCTTTTTTATGGTTGTTGCACTCATGGTGCTTGTAGCGAGTGTGCGCATTTGTTACCGCGCTTGGAGTGGGGTGATCAACCCTCCCTTAGCTGAGAGTGTGCCCGTGCGCATTTGATTTCAGCCTTTTATGTTACAATGGAGCAAAAATTACAAGGCGGTATATGGAGCTACATAATAGCGATGCGGATGTGCAAAAATTCTTGGATTTTTGTCGGGAAAACGAAGTAGAGTTCGTAGATTTTAGGTTTACGAATGTGAAGGGTACTTGGAATCACATCGGCTACTTTTTTGGGAGCGTGGATAAAGAACTATTACAACAGGGGATTCCCTTCGATGCCAGTTCGATCAAGGCATGGCAGAGCATCGATCATTCGGACATGATCTTAAAACCCGACTTAATCCGCTATTTCATCGACCCCTTTAGCGCAGATATCACGGTGGTTGTTTTCTGCGATGTGTGGGACATCTATAAAGATCAGGCTTATGAAAAATGCCCTAGAAGTGTTGCTAAAAAGGCGCTCGCGCATCTACGCGCTTGTGGGGTAGGTGATGTCGCTTACTTTGGGGCGGAAAATGAATTTTTTATTTTCGATTCGATCAAGATTAAGGATAGTGCAAATTGCCAGTATTACGAGATCGATAGCGAAGAAGGTGAATGGAATCGGGATCGTAGCTTTGAAGGAGGTGTGAACTTTGGACACCGCACGGGGCATAAGGGGGGCTACTTGCCCACGCCACCTACCGACACCATGATGGATTTACGCGCCGAAATTGTCAAGGTTCTCAATCAGGTTGGGCTAGAAACCTATGTCGTGCATCATGAAGTTGCACAAGGGCAGGGCGAAGTGGGGGTGCGTTTTGGACACTTAGTAGAAGCAGCCGATAATGTGCAAAAACTTAAATATGTTGTCAAAATGGTTGCCCATCTGAATGGCAAAACCGCGACCTTTATGCCCAAGCCCCTTTATGGAGATAATGGGAGTGGCATGCACACACATGTCAGTATTTGGAAAGAGGGCGCGAATCTTTTTAGTGGTGATGTGTATAAAAACCTGAGTCAGCAAGCGTTGCACTTTTTAGGAGGTGTCTTAAAACATGCGCGCAGTTTGGCTGCGTTCACGAACGCTTCTAGCAATTCTTATAAGCGTTTGATTCCGGGCTATGAAGCCCCTTCTATCCTGAGCTATTCGGCTCAGAATCGTAGTGCAAGCGTGCGTATCCCCTATGGAGTTAAAGGTAAGTCTTCGCGTTTTGAATTGCGCTTCCCGGATAGCTCTTCTAACCCCTATTTAGCGTTTGCAGCAATTTTGATGGCAGGTTTAGAGGGGATTGCCCAACAAATAGATCCGGGTCAACCTATGGATATCAACCTGTTTGAATTAACTCTTGATGAAATCCGCGATAAGGGAATCAAGCAATTACCCCACACACTTAGAAGTGCGTTAGAGGAAATGCTTTCTGATAAAGATTATCTTAAGCGGGGAGAGGTCTTCACAGAAGAATTTATCCAAGCTTATCAGAGTTTTAAATTCAAATCAGAAGTCTTTCCTTGGGAAAGTAAGCCTCATCCCTTTGAATTTGTCAATACCTACTCTTGCTAATGGCTAGGCGTAGAAGGGGTGCATCTTTTTGGGATAGTCGCAAAAAATTTAACTTGGTGATGCGCATGTTTAAGTTGGCAATGCGTTTTTTAAAAAAACGCTAATGGTAGTATTAACCATTTTAAGCTAGCATAAGAAAATTTTTTAAAAAAAGGATTTGTTAATGTATAAGAGGGTTGTTTTGTGTTCGCTTTTAGGGCTCGCCGGAATTGCACAGGCGACTATGAAAAGTACCGATCACGCAACAGGCAAGTATGTTTACGATTTGCATGAAAAAACACAGCCAAAGAATAACTATACTTTGGCTTTAGCGCCTTTTGCTATTGATTTTAGTAAAAATGTGCCCGAGTCCTTGCGTGATAAGTTCAGAAACTCTTTGCAGGCACAAATCACACATATGCTAGAAATGCGCGGTTATTCTGTACTTGCTTCCACTTTGGATAAGTTGAATTTAGAGCAAAAAGAAAAGATTTTTGCTGTGGTTGATGTAAGTGCCTTTGTGGATATTTTGGAAGATACGGATATGAAGCTTTCCAAAAAACATAAAGAGATTGAGGAAGATATTACGGATATTTCTGCTGGCTTTATGCGTCTTAAGCTTATTGAGCCTAAAAGCAAAAATGCCTTCCACATGTCGAGCATGGAACTACCTAGCTATAAAGTTAAAACCCATGTACTCGTAAGCCAGCAACGCACCAGTTCAGGCGGATTTATGCCTGTGAGTCGTACTACGGTAGTGCGAGATGAAAAATTTGAGAGCAACATCGATCAGATTCTCGCCAAGATTTATGTTAAAAGCGTACAAAAACTTGCTCAGGATTTGCTTGCCCAAACCTTTAAGCCTTATGAGCATTTGGTAGAAAACTTCAAGAAAAACAGCCCAGCCCAGAAATAGAAGATTGCAAGGGGTGTAGTTGGCGCGGGATTATTACCACTCCCAGCCACCACCTATACGCAATGCCATGTAGTTGGGGATTTTAACACCATTAAAGAGTGTCGTTTGTAACCCTGATTGTATGGAAACATCTAGGATTTTAAACAAACGCACTCCTCCAGTCAAGATCACACCTTGGTGCAGGCTTTTTTTGGCAAGGTTACCCATTGCGCCGAATTTAAGAGCAAACCATCTAAAACTAGCCATTAATCCCCCGCCTGTCATTTGGCTAACAATATTGGGGATCAAGGTCTTATTGGAAGTAAGGTCCAAATCCCATGCTAAGTTGAGCCATTTCCAGCGCCAACCAAGTCCCATGCGCACTTGTGGTTCTATGCGTAAAGCTAATCCATCGCTATAGGAAATCTTAGGAGCATTAAGATACTTGCCCACTAACCCTACACTCACACCTTTAATGCGGTAAACCATACCTAAATCCAAGCCAAAATGGTTTTGGTGCATAAGATTGTTAAAGTTCAATCCGCTGATGGTATTGCTCGTATTATTAATTAAACTATCTAAATTACCCTTTACAGACATGCCATAGCTTAAGCTATAAATATAGCGTGCATCTGCCCCAATAGAAAGCATCCCGAATCGACCAAAATTAATACCTTTAGCGTATCCAAAGGGTACGCTTCCCAGGGCTAAAACTCTCGCTGTCGTAGAATGTTGCGCATTAGGTGAGAACATGGAGGAGCTGTTGAAATTTTGCTCTGAGCTTTGAGAAAAAGTGATGTTAGTAGGGCTAATACCCGCTGAAAGATACTGGAGATTATTGCCCGCTTTAGGAGGAATTTGTGGGATAGAAGCCTTTAAAATAAGTTGGTTATATTTGGGATCAATCTGCACACCAGCTCCTATAAAGCCACTCGCAAAGATTCCCACAGCAAAGGTCCCAATCTCTCTTCTACTTTTAAGTCTAGGGTGGATTTGCAAAACTAAGCCATTTTGACTATCAAGCTGTACACCATTGAGGGAGAGAAAATTTTTAGCGGCATTCGCCATTTTGATAACTGCCTGAGCACTACTACCTTGGTTGGCACTAAAAGTGAGGGGGAATTGCAGATTGTTTTGTGTAAGTAAACTCCCTATGTCTAGACTTGAAAGCGCCTGACTAGATTGACGTGCCGCTGATATCAGAGGAAGGATATTTTTAGACCCCAGTGAGACTCCAAAGCTATAGCCAAGTTTGCTTCTTGCATCCACATCTAATAAGGCTGGATTGTAGTAGAGTCCCCAAGCCGAATTCTCTAACGCGACCCCCGCCCCACCCATCGCAAAACTCGTATCTCCCATTTGTCCGAATTCCAGTGCCCCCATGCTCGCACACATCAACATCCATAATTCAAAACAATACCTAGACCTATTTGCCATTGCGTCCCCTACAATAAATTCTCTATGTCATTGAACTTGTACATGATTAGAATGTTACATTAATGCCAAATCTCAAGGCAAAATAGTTGGGAAATTTAAAAGCTACAAAAGGGACCTTATTACGGAAAGTATTTGGCACATCGCTAGGAAAACTTGTAGAAGCAGCCATATGTTTCAACCCAGATTGTACAGAGAGTTCAAGCCCTACAATACGCAAGATTTTATAGCACAGTCCACCCGTTAAAATCACCCCCTTTTGTAAAACCTGTTCTTTTGCAATATTGCCCATTGCTCCAAAGCGTACCCCTAAACCAAAGGGAAGATTCAAGCCAATACCGCCTCCGACCATGCGGTTATAGCTATTAGGAATTAAAGTTTTATTGGAAGTGAGATCCACATCCATAGCTAAATTGAGCCATTTATAATGATAAGCCATGCCCAAACGCGCTTGAGGTCCAAGAGTGGCTCGGGTGCCACTATTAAAGCGCACCACCGGCTCATTGACATTTTTAAGCACAACTCCTACACTAAACCCCACAATTCTATAAACTATCCCCATGTCTAAAATAAAATGACTCTGCCTTTGTCTGAGCGCTTTATCAGAGAGTAACTCTTTTATCTGAGTGAAGCGCTGATCTTGGGCTTCGAGATCGACACTGTACATATAACCCGCACTCACACCTACCCCAAGCGTACCAAATTTATGCAAGCTAAAAGCTTTAGAATAGCCTACATTGAGACTTCCCAAGCCCAAAGCCCTTAGAGTCATAGAGTCTGCGTTAGAGTTGCGTGCATGGGCTTGCCCGAAAGCGTTGATAAATACACCCACCCCCAGTGCACCTAAACCTTTTTGTTGTCCCGTTTTTTTGCTTTTATGGTCCAAGCGTAATTGAAACGCCAAGCCATCTTGGGTGTTCATATACAGCCCATTATTAGGATTAAAGGAGAGATGAGAGCCTTGAGCAGTGGCTCCAACCAAGCTAGGAAGATTATTCCCGCTTGCGCGTGCACCAACATTAACGCCTAGTCTAAACCGCTTGCTAGTATCCATGTCTAGCAAGGCAGGGTTATAGTAAAGTCCCCACTCAGAATCTTCTAAAGCTACACCAGCTCCACCCATTGCTGGGCTGATACCACCCATCTGTCCAAATTGCAATGCTCCCACACTCCCACAAATTAAGGTGCACAGCCCTGCCAAGCGTGCCGATTGACCCATCTAAAAACTCCTGCAAAATTTCATTCATTTAAGCATATATCGATCCACAATCACCTTAAAAACTAAGACAAGACACAGAATCAAAACGTCCATGCATAGATTTGCAAGCATATATAAAACATTGTTGGCGCTCTTGTATTTAGTAGAAGATTTCACGTAATATGTCATACAACGTATCATATAAAACTCTTTGCATCTAATACTAGGGATTGTGCCTTATCTGCCTAACTAAAGAGCAAAGTATTCTGTTTGGTGGGGGTTTAGAAGCCAATTTTGCGAAGTCATTGTGTCCACACATGGACGCAGGACTAGAAGAACTCTTCTTTGCAGCTGACATACTCCTCATAACTAAAGTTAGGGAATTCTAGCTTTAGTGGAAATAGATCGTAGCTTCAAACAGGACAGCTCGCTTAGGAGTCCTATATTCCCTATGCCAAAGGGTAAAAAAATTAGAAATATAGCTTAATTCTTAAGAAAGTAATTAGACGCAAAGGTGCAAAGAGACTAGACTTTACAGAGTGAGTTCCGACAATAAAATGTTTTAAGATTTATTTTATTAGATATCGTATAGAATCTTTGCGAGTTGGAGCATCAACTCCCAGAGGAAAAGCTATAGAATCTCTTGGTGTGCGAGCTCTGTCAATCCCAAAATTCCTTAGCTTTGATCTCAAGTTATTCGGTGTTAGAGGCGCATGCATGAGAACTGGTTGGGTATTAAAGGCGTTGCCTTGTAGCGTAGCGTTATGGGGAGCAATGGCAGTTGGAGGTGAAGCAGCAAGCTTTGCCTATGATTTGAAATTTGTGAGCTTTACCTACAACTTAGCGGGTAAGGACAACCCCTATTGGAATAGTTTAGTAAACATGAAAAATCGGATTATGCCCGAAATTGGGATTCAATTCGATAAAAACCAATCTTTAATGTTTGGCGGATGGTTTATCCAAAATCTACACACCCATTATAGCTACTTCCCCTATTCTTGGGGGGTTACGATGTATTATAGTGGGGTATGGAAGGATTTTAGGGCTTATGTGGGCATCATCCCTAGAACTTATTCCATCTCTTCTTACCCTCTAGCGGCTTTTAAAAAGCTCTTTTGGTTTAAAGACCCTACCGCTAGAGGGGCAATGTTGCAATACAAGCCCGCTTACAACCCTGATCGCTGGTGGAATGGCTGGGCGGAGTTCATCATAGACTGGTATGGCGGGCGCAACTGGAACAATGGCCCGGCTAAGAAAAATTACAACATGAACCAAATGCTCTACTTTGGTTCTACCGAGTGGTCGTTTTTAAAAGGCTATCTTGGCTTTGGGGGCAGAATTGTAGCCTTCCACAATACTAGCTCTTATAGCATGGGAAGCAAGTATCCCTTTGATGGAAAATCTTACATGAATCAAAACGATGAAACCCCCCTTTGGCCCAATGGTTATCCTTATTTTAGCGGTGAACCTCAAGGGGGCGTGCCCGGAGAATATTCTAACCCCACCGTGCTCGATCGCATTTACTACTATGGCTATATCAAAACCGATCTCAAGCGTCTGATGCCCTATATGGACAAAATCTCTTTTGCCTTTGGCACGATGTCTGAGCAAGAACATTATTGCGTACGTTCGGGGGTGAAGTGCGGACCTAGCCAGTGGTATAATAGTTTTGGGGGGCAATTTGACTTTGTGGCGCAGTATAAGGGCTTTGGTTTCTATGAAAAATACTACTTTTCAGACAAGCCCCAAATGAAATTTTACGCCACCTATGGGCGCGCGCTCTACACCGGGCTACCTTGGTACCACGCGCCTAACTTCCAGCGCCTAGCGTTTTACTATGTCTATAAGAACAAGTTCATGAGCTTGCGTGCGGACGCGTTCTTTAACTTCATGGGCGGGGGCAATGGGCACAGCTTGAATGGGACAGGGGGCAAATGGTACACCACCTTCCAGCAATTTGTAACCCTCTCCATTGACACTAGAGAACTGGTGGACTTTGTGCGTAGCCACCGCCACTAGGCGCGCGCTAAGAAAGTTTGCAGGCGTTCTAAAGCTTGATCGCCTAGCACGAATAGGGCTTGTTTGAGATCAATCCCCCCTTTCTTGCCTAAGAGTGCGACGCGCAATGCGGGCATGAAAGCCCCGGGTTTGAGCGCGTGGGTGTCTAAAAAGGTGTGCAAGAGGGTTTGGATATTCTCTAAACTCTCTAAGGGCGCGTCTTTTAAGATCTGGGCGAATGCTTCTAGCAGGGGTTTAGCTTGCGGGTTTTTAATAGGGTCATAGCTAACAGGGGGGTTTAGCACTTCGTGCACGCCTGTACTCAAGCTCTTAAGGGTGGTGCAACGCTCTTTAAGCGCGCCTAATAACATGTCTTTTTGGAGCGTATTAAGACGATCAAAGGCGGGGGGCAGCTCAAAATCTTGTAAAAGTATCTCTAATTGGGCGTTAGAGGTGGCTTTGAGATAATGGGCGTTGAGCCAGTCTAATTTGTGGGGGCTAAAACAACTGGGCGCGCTATTTAAATCTTTGGCGTCAAAGAGTCTTAGCAATTCTTCTAGGCTAAAAATCTCTTGATCGCCATAACTCCAACCCAAGCGCGCTAAGAAATTCAGCAAAGCCTCTTTAAGATAGCCCAAAGCCTTGTAATCCATCACGCCCATCGCCCCATCGCGTTTACTCAATTTGCGCCCCTGCTCGTTTAAAATCATGGGCACATGGTAAAAATTAGGCAATTTAAAACCTAGGGCTTGGTAAATGAGAATCTGCTTAGGGGTGTTGCTCAAATGATCGTCCCCGCGAATAATATCGCTAATGCCCATCAACGCGTCATCAATGCTTACCACAAAATTGTAAGTGGGCGTGCCATCCGCGCGCGCGATGATGAAGTCGTCTAACTCTTTAGCCTGTACCACCACTACGCCCTTGATCCCGTCTTTAAAGGCGATCTCCCCCTGCAGAGGGGCTTTAAGGCGCACCACAGGCTTAACCCCTTGAGGGGATGTGCCGGTAAAATCTCTATAGCGGCGATCGTAGCGGGGAGTCTCCCCTTTGGCGCGCTGGGTTTCTCTTAAAGCCTCTAGCTCTTCTTTACTCGTGTAGCAATAATACGCCTTGTGCGCCTCTAAGAGTTGTTGGACATAGCTTTGATAAAGCTCTAAGCGTTGAGACTGGTAGAGAATTTCTCCATCAAAGCCCAAACCCATCCACGCAAAGGCTTGCAAAATCGCCTCTGTGGCCTCTTGGCTATTGCGCGCCAAATCGGTGTCTTCAATGCGCAAATAACACTTACCCCCCCGCCCCCTGGCATAAAGATAATTAAACAGAGCCGTCCTCAAGCCTCCAATGTGTAAATGCCCTGTGGGAGAGGGCGCAAAACGGGTTACAACCATGCATGTCCTTTAAGCGCAAAAGTCCTAAAATACGCATTTTAATATAAGCTGACTTAAAAGGGTGTGTATGCTTTGTGTCTTGGATATTGAAACTGTGCCGGATATTGATTTGATCAGACAGGATTTAGACCCCGAAAGTACTTTAGAACCCTTAGAGCTCTGCACTAAAGCTTTTGAGTGGCAAAAAGCTAAAAGCGGGTACGAGTTTTTGCCCCTGTATTGGCATAAGGTGGTGTCCATTGCTGCCGTATTAGCCGATACGCATGGACATTTTATCAAGGTAGGTAATTTTGGCAGACAAGAGGGGCAAAAGAGAGATGAAAAACACTTGGTCGCAGATTTTCTGAGCTTTTTTAACCATCAAAAACCCATGCTTGTTAGTTTCAATGGGCGTAATTTTGATCTGCCAGTGCTCATGCTTAAAGCCCTTGCCTACAACCTAGACGCGCACGCCTTTTATGAGCAAAGCAATAAATGGGAAAATTACCGCTACCGCTACAGCGAAGCGTTCCATATGGATTTGCTCGATAGCCTTTCTCAGTTTGGTGCGCCGCGGCTTAACCTCGATGGGGTGTGTTCTATGGCGGGTTTGCCGGGTAAATTTGGCTTGAGTGGGGAGTGTGTGCATGAAATTTATTATAGTCAAGAGGGCGATCGCATGGAGCGCATTGATCTTTATTGTCAAGGCGATGTGCTCAACACCTATTGGCTTTATCTTAAATACATTCTCTCTAAGGGAGAGTTGATTAAAGAACACTATTTAAACATTTTGGTAGAGTTTAAAAACAAACTCCCCCAAGACAAACCCTATAGCGAGGTTTTCACGCAAGCCCTAGAGCGCGAGATTCAAACTGAGATGCAAGAAGATTAATGTCTAACAATGTGCTACTTACCACTCGCACCGCAAG
>NZ_FZMF01000037.1 GCF_900197685.1 Helicobacter baculiformis
CATGGGGCGATGGTGGGGGGTTCAAGTGGGCTATTATGCCCACACTATAAAACTTAGGACATCTTTAACTCTTCAGGCGAGAGCTCCTCATAGAAGCGCTCTATATCCAAATGTGCACCCAAATATTGTGTGATCTCTTTAGCATCCACAAGGGCATTTTCTAAACAACTAGTTGCACCTGGGGAGGGAGTCATGTTAAAAGTGATACCTTGATGTGTAATAATCTTGCGTTCACCTAATTCTAGCTTTTTCTTAGTACGATCCAAGACTTGCGGGCGCACTTCACCAAATCCGGCCGCGTATTGTAGATCGCTCAGTGTAAGTGAGGGGATGATTTTACGTGCGTCGTGCAAAAACTTACGCTTGCCGATGTAGGGAAGCTCAAAGACTATGTTTTTAAAGACATAATTCCTAATGTCCCTTTCAGTAAAGAGATCAAAAACGATGCCCATCACATCCATATTGAAATCCATTTTGAATAGTTCCCAACTGATCCCCTTGAGTAAGCACTTATGGCGTTCCAACTTGGGCATTGCCAACGCCGTAGGACCCAAGCGGGTTTTGCCCTTGATCCATACATCTGGGTCGCCATGCAGGGCGGCAAAGGGTAATTTCGGATTCTGTACGGTATAAACCTTACCCCGCAACAAATTAGGTACAAAATAAAAACTTCCCGCCACAGGCAAACATCCTAAATCTAAACCATAACCCATAGATTGGGCTAGAGGTAGAGAATACGATCCTGCATCTACAAGCACAAATTTTCCATAGATCTCATCGCCCTCTGTAGAAACCACAGCCCACTCATCTAGGCAACGCTCAATCTTGCTGACCTTAAAATGAAAAAAGGCATGGTTTTCAGGGTTGAGCGCCATCGCTTCTTGTACAAAATTCTTACTTAAAAGCTCAAAATTCATGCCACACCAATAGTTCTCAAAGCCACTTCCTACGACATTTTCAGGGCGATCTAAGCCATGTTGTTCGGCAATAACCATCGGTTCAATTTGCTTAATTTTGGCTTTGTCAAAGAAAGTAAGTCCGGGGTAAATTTCTTGAAATTCTTCATGCCTTTTAGTAATAAAAGCGCATTCTTTATCCCCTACTCCAATTGCCATTTTCTGCATCTCAAAGATGACTTTATTTTGTAGATTTTTGTTAAAGGCATAACGGCGAATTTTCTCAGCAGCTAGCTTGACTTTCTTAGCTTTTTGTGCAGTATAATTAGTTTCGATTGCCCCGTCATGAATGGTTTGAGAGTTAGCTTTAGCATTGGAACTTACTCTAGCCACATCGCGCTCTCGCTCTACAAGGGCAATTTTTTTTAAGTCGGTGTATTGGCTTAAAGTCCAAAGCAAGGCGCAACCGGAGACTCCGCCTCCGATGATCACCACATCAAAATCACGCTTCATGTAATTTCCTTTACTTGAGTTAAAAAAGCGGATTGTAGCATAATCAATGTGCCACCAACTTTAAGCTATAGTCGTAGAGATCCGACATTGCCCCCACGCGATCGATCAAAAGATTGGATTGTGCAAAGAGCTTCTTATGTTCCTTGCCCAATTTTAGAGTGGTGATCACGGCTTTTTCAATATTGTAGATATTTCTCTTATTGGATTTATCGACGGAGACAGACCATATATTATGCGCTACAATGACTCTTTTGTGGTGCACGCCCAAGTAGAGCATGATATGTCCCTTAAGCCATAAAATCGTGGCAAACGGAGTAGCATGTTTGATAATGTAGGCTTCCTTTTTATGTGCGGACATGCGGCTTAGGTCGATTGCATTATTGGCATATTGTACCTGCGCAAAGGAATTTCTAGGTAAGAAAATACCAAAACTAGCAAAACTATCGCGCGTAAAAGCTGAACAATCACGTTTTTGCTCCACACCCCCCCAACCATATTTCTGTCCCAACATCGTGTCAATTACAGCTGCCATAACTTGAGGAGTTAAGGGGCGTGGAAAAGAGGTAAAATCTTTAAGGTTGATTGTAATAGGCATTGGCTTGGCAAAACCTTGCGAGTCTTTGCTGTAGATGTAAACCTGTTTGGAGGTGTGGGGAACACGGGGGAAAATTTCTCCCATGTGTGCATTATCTAAGTAAGTATAGCGCTTATCGTACAAAGGAACTTTATCTTGCAGTGGAGTAAGGTAATCTTTAAGCTCTAGAATCTTATAAATTGTTTCTGCACGGACTGGAGCTATATCTTCTATACGCACCCAACCAAAAATAAAACTGCTTTGGATATGCGCATAGGTTTTTGTTGTGTTGTAATGGGTGATAAGTACAGGCGTACCCGCAAAAATCATGGAATTTTGCCACTGATCAAAGGGGTAATCGTCTTTAGTGCGGTAATAAGGTTTATCTGTAGGCACGGCGCGCACATTGGTATCAGTAAGAACTACTGCTCTGATCGCCACACTGGGATAATTGGCTGTGTCCATACTCTGATAAATTCTTTGTATTTCTTGGGGATCGTTGGGTTTTCCATCTCTAGCATAGCCGGGGCTTGAAAAGGTGTCTAGCGCCCAGAATATTTTGCGCCGATCCTGATCAGCTTGTGGCTGCGTCCATGGGGCATACCAGCGTTGCAAGTAAGCTGATTTGAGTTTCTCAGGAGGGGGAGCAGGCAAAGCACGCTTGGGTAGATAGTAGGTAGCCTCTTGAGGGAGTTTAATTAGATCGCGAAGAGGTGCTTCTTCAGCGAACGCAACAACACATAGACATAAAAATGCAATAACAACTCTAAACATGGCAGCGTGTTAGTAACTCTTCCACGCCTCGCTCAATCATCAGATACACTCTTTCTAGATCTTGCGCGCGGGTGAATGTATAGGGATCAGGAATATCCGCTCCTCTTAAACCGAAATCGCCCAATTTGTAAACATGGGGGTGAGTGATACCTAATCCTCTCAAAGCTTGCAAATTGCTACAATCCATCGCGACAACCCAGTCAAAGCGATCGGCTAAGGCTTGAGTAATGGGCTTACTTGTAAAATGGGCAATATCGATTCCATGTTGTCGAGCTAGCTTGATGATGGGAGGATGAGCAGGTTCGCCCTGATGAAAAGCCGAAATTCCCGCTCCATCTACGCTCAAATCTAAGTGTCGTTTCTCTATAGTGTGTTGGGCAATTCCTCTAGCCAACATAGAACGACAGATATTGCCCAAGCACAAAAACAAAAGACTTTTGGGAGCTGTGGATTTCATATACGCAAATAGCTTCTAAGTAAGCGTCCATACTGGGGAGAGCGCAACTTCTTGATCGCACTACTTTCAATCTGGCGCACGCGCTCTCTTGTTACATTAAGCTCCTTGCCAATCTCCTCCAAAGTGCGATCGCTCTCATCTTCAAGCAAACCAAAGCGCATACGGATTACAGATTTCTCGCGTTCGTTGAGCTGATCGAGCACCCCATCAATTTGAGCTTTCAAGTCCTCACGCATGATGTGATCCATTGAACCCACGACTTTATCATTTTCTACAAAGTCGCCAAATTTACCATCATCATCATTGCCCACAGGAGACTCCAAACTGATAGGCTCTTTTGTGATCTTGATAACATTTTTAACCTTATCTAGGGGCAACCCTACTTCTTTGGCGACTAAATCTAGGTCAGGTTCTTTACCATTCTCTTGCATATACTTACGCATCACCTTATTAATGCGGTTGATGGTATCAATCATGTGGATAGGGATACGGATCGTGCGGGCTTGATCGGCAATAGCGCGGCTGATCGCCTGTTTAATCCACCAAGTGGCGTAAGTAGAAAAGCGGTAATTTTTCTCGTGCTCAAATTTATCAACTGCTTTCATTAGTCCGATGTTACCCTCTTGAATCAAGTCCAAAAAGGGCAATCCGCGCGAGGTATAACGCTTAGCGATGCTCACTACCAAGCGCAAGTTAGAGCGCGCCATCTTATTCTTAGCCTTATCAGAAATGAGCTTGCCACGTTTGATTTGCTCCAAAATTTCTTTGAGCTTGCCGGGTTCTAAATCAAAGCCGTCTTCGCCAGCTTCTTTAGTCTGAAAGAGCTTTTTGATCTCCATATAAATGCTGATCATAGTCGCTTCAGGCACCATGCTAGCGATCTCTCCCTTGCCCATATTAGTAATATTTTTCAAAATATTCTTATGGTTCTCGATCAGAGCCTCATTAAACAAAGAGAGCTTGTATTCTAGGCGTTTTAATTCTTTCTCAAATCCATCGCCACTCTTGAGTGAAGTTTCCATAGCCTTAACTAATTCACCGATAAGTTTACTTGTAGGTCCTAGATCATAGAGTCTCTCTTTGAGCGCCCGTCGTTTATAAGCTAGAGTGAGCGCATGAATCAGCTCATCCCCCTGTGCTGGGGTATTTAAGGTTTTGAGCCAATCCTTTTTGGCTTTGTCTAAGGCTTTGAAACTCTCAATCACCTTTTCAACCCGCTTGCGA
This sequence comes from Helicobacter baculiformis, assembly GCF_900197685.1. Taxonomy (GTDB): domain Bacteria; phylum Campylobacterota; class Campylobacteria; order Campylobacterales; family Helicobacteraceae; genus Helicobacter; species Helicobacter baculiformis. Next base: position 4,439 of record NZ_FZMF01000037.1, read on the forward strand.
TCTTTCTCGGAAAGATTTTTCTTCACCTCGATAGTGTCTTCATCGTCGTCTTCTAACTCATTTTCCTCTTCTTTTTTTGTCCCTGCTTCATCATCATCAAAGTTTCTAAAAAGCTCTTTAACACGTCTCTCCCTGTTGATCAACGCATCTTTGTAATTGTAGATAAAATCAATCAGATAGGGCACAGAGCAGATCGCATCTAAAATGATATTTTCCCCCAATTTGATCTGCTTGCTTAGCTCCACCTCCTCCTCTTTGCTGAGTAAGGGAATTTCACCCATTTCGCGCAAATACATGCGCACAGGGCTATCGCTCCTAGACCATTCCGTAAGCTCTTTTTCCTTGATAAAGTCTAGATTGTCATCTGTATCTTCCTCAAGCGCCTTAGACTTCTTGCGTGGCACCTTGCGATCCATAGAAAGCGAAGTTAGGGCACATTCAGAAGAATGCACAAAACACTTGTCATATTTGAGTGCAAGCTCTTTGATTTTTTTAACTTGAGAAGGTGTAGGAATCTTTTGAAACACATCTAAAAGGCGCTCGTAAGAAATATTCTTGTCTGCCTCCTTGAAGATTGACTCAAGCTCTTCTTGAAAAGTAAACTTTGGGGAATTTTTGGGGGTTTTATTGGGCTTTTCCATAGACAATCCTGCGTAGAGATAGCGAGATACTAAACCACAAGAAATAGTAAAACGCCCCATTATAGTAGAAATTAACTTACTAAAACATTAAGACTAGCAAGCTATAATGTGGAGCATGTTTGGAATAGGTTTTTTTGAATTGGTAGTGATCTTGGTCATTGCCATCATCTTTTTAGGACCAGAAAAGTTTCCTCAAGCTATGGTGGACTTGGCGCGCTTTTTTAAAGCGGTAAAAAAAACGCTCAATGATGCCAAAGAGACTTTAGATCAAGAGTTGCACATAGAAAGTTTGAAGCAAGAGAGCTTAGAGTATAAAAAACTCTTTGATGAGGGACAACACAAGATAGAATCTACTTTTAACAAAGAACTAAAAGATCTTCAGCAGGTGCAAGACGATCTTAGAACGAGCATTGCCCATGCTAATCCCTTAGATGCGCTTTCTGCAGAGGTACAAGCCGATCAGTCTGATGAACTTCCGCGCCCTAAGGTTAGCTTAGAAAAAACACCTCCGAAGAAACTCGATGTTTGAAGACTTAAAACCTCATCTTGAGGAGTTGCGCAAGCGCTTACTTATCTGTATTGCTGTGTTGGTTGGGGCGTTTGCTCTTTGCTTTAACTTTTGGGATCATATCTTCGCGTGGATCAGAGCCTCCTATGCGGGCAAGCTGATCCAAATTTCACCTATAGAAGGGATTATGGTTGCCATTAAGGTAAGCTTTTTGGCTTCCTTAGTTATAGCAACTCCGGTCATCTTTTGGCAACTTTGGCTTTTTATTTCCCCCGGGCTCTACAAGCATGAAAAAAAGATGGCTCTACCCTTTGTTTTCTTTGGAACAACGATGTTTGTAATAGGGGCGTGTTTTGCCTATTATGTTGTTTTTCCTTTTGTGATTCATTATTTAGCTAACTTTGGGAGTGCGGTTTTTGAAGCCAATATCTCGGCTTCTAGTTATGTGAGTTTCTTTACACGACTCATTTTAGGCTTTGGGGTGGCTTTTGAGTTGCCTGTTTTGGCTTTCTTTTTAGCAAAGGTGGGCTTGATCACAGATGCAACTCTCAAGGGTTATTTTAAATACGCCATCGTGATTATCTTTATCATCGCTGCTATTATCACTCCTCCAGATGTCATGAGTCAGATCTGCATGGCTTTGCCTTTGATAGGCTTATATGGACTCTCCATCCTGATTGCCAAATGGGTTAATCCTGCTTCCAAAGAAGATTCCTATGATGCCTAGCATTCCTCAAGAGTTTTTGTTGTCAAGTTACCATTACGATTTGCCTCCCGAGCGTATCGCTTCTACCCCCCTTTTACCCCAAGAACAAGCTAAATTACTGGTCTATGATCGTAGTAGTGGGCGCATCACGCATAGCCATTTTGCCCATGTCTTTGACTTCTTTCCCAAGAATGCGCTTGTAGTGCTCAATGATACCAAAGTGATCAAGGCACGCCTATATGGGCGCAAGGCAAGCGGGGGTAAGATAGAATTATTGATCCACAATCCCCATAATCTCCACCACTTCAACGCCCAAATCAAAGGGCGTATCTCTAAAGGGGGGATGATCGAATTAGAGCAGGGGTATTCTTGTGAAGTGCTCACCCCTCCCTCTAATTTGCGCAAAGTGTGTTTTTATCATCACCAACACCCTCTAAATTGGGAGGGGGTGCTAACCATGCTTGAGCTTCTAGGGCATATGCCCATCCCCCCCTATCTCAAGCGCCCCGACACCCTCACAGACACACAAACTTATCAAAGTGTCTTTGCCAAGCACCCCGGAGCTATCGCTGCACCTACTGCCTCACTGCATTTCTCAGAGTGCGCCAAAGAGCACCTTTTAACCCATTTTGCCCATGCTTTTTTAACCCTACATGTAGGGGCGGGTACTTTTGTGGGGGTCGAGTGCGCAGATATTAGAGAACATACTATGCACTCTGAAGCGTTGTTTATCCCTAAAGACACACAGCATGCCCTAGATCACGCACCCTATATTCTATGTGTGGGCACGACTGCCCTTAGGGGTGTGGAGCATTATAAGCGCGGTAATGCCCTTAAACCCTGCAATCTCTTTTTGCACCCGGGCAACCCCGTCGCCCACTCTCAAGCCTTGCTCACAAATTTTCACCTGCCTAAATCAACTCTGATCATGCTAGTAGCTTCTATGGTAGGTTTGCAAAAGTGCTTAGAGCTCTATAAGACAGCCATAGAACACAAGTATCGCTTTTATTCTTATGGCGATGGGATGCTTATTTTATGAAAATACAAGCGCAATTGGATCAATTTGGCACACTCTTGCTAGAGTGGAACCAAACGCACGCCCTAAGTGGAGTAAAAAATTTATCCCAAGCCCATGCCCAAATTGTCGATAGTGTGCAGGTGCTAGAGTTTATTCAGCCCTTCAAGAGCTGTTTGGACATAGGTAGCGGAGCGGGTTTCCCTGCCATTCCTCTCGCGATTCATTGCCCTCATACGCATTTTATTCTCGTAGAGCCCAATGCAAAAAAAATAGCGTTTTTACACCATGTGAAAGTGGTATTGGGGCTAGACAATGTGATCCTCAAGCGCGTGCGTATCCAAGAATTACCCCCTGTACGCGTGCAACTCATCACTTCTAGAGCATTAATGAGCACGCGAGAGTTAATTGCGCTGAGCACGCCTTTTTTGGAGTTAGGGGGGTATTTTCTCTTCTATAAAGGGAGCTCTCTAGACCAAGAGATTGTATGCCTGCCTAAAGAGCGTTTTTGCTATGGTAAACGGGTGTATTTTTATAGACAAAAGGAGAGCGCATGCGCATTTTGATTGCCTTAATTATTGTTGGCTGGATTGTATGGATTTTGCGCAAACGGCTTACATCTAAGTCTCTCTCTAATAACTCTTCTTCTGTGGAAAACTTGCTAGAATGCGCGCATTGTAAAACCTACATCACCAGCAAGGAAGCCATTTTTTCTCAAGGACGCGTTTTTTGTAGCCAACATTGTTTGCAAAAAGGAAATTAATGCTTATCTTTGGTCATCCTAAAATCCCATGCCCTGCTTTTAAATCCGTTAATGAAATAGCCCAAATTGCCCAAAGCACTAACGATACAATCGTGTATTTCTATGCTCACCTAGAAAATGCTTGTGATCTTGCTCAACATTGCTCTACAGAGCGTGTTAAATATGCGGTGGTCGTGTCTAACACTTACGATCTTGCTCTGATGATCAATTTCACCCCTACTTATATCATTGCTCCTGCGCATGCTCAAGACTTTCAAAGTGTGGCTAATGATTACCTCTTAGATGCTAAAATTCTTGTACCCATCAGCACACAAGAGGAGATCGCTCAAGCGTTACAAATGCGCCTAGATGGGGTGATTTTCATAGAATGGTTCACGCGTACTTAAGCTAGATCGTGCTAGAATGCGCCTTTTTCTCCAGGAGAGATGTCCGAGCGGTTGAAGGAGCACGCCTGGAACGCGTGTAAGGTGCAAGCCTTCAAGGGTTCGAATCCCTTTCTCTCCGCCATCTGTAAGATAAAAATCAAATAAATAATATTATCTAGCTATTTAAAAATGTTAACAAAAATTAGAAAATTTTAGACTACAATCCGCCTTGTTGATAGCTTGGCTACCAATAGAAATTCAACAAGGAGTTTAGGATGAAACTAACCCCCAAAGAGCTAGATAAATTGATGCTTCACTATGCGGGTAGATTGGCAGAAGAACGCTTGGCGCGTGGCGTGAAGCTCAACTACACTGAGGCGGTGGCACTTATCAGTGCGCGTGTAATGGAGAAGGCGCGCGATGGCAATAAAACCGTGGCGGATCTGATGCAAGAAGGTAGGACTTGGCTTAAAAAAGAGGATGTGATGGATGGCGTGGCGAGTATGATCCATGAAGTCGGAATTGAGGCTAACTTCCCTGATGGAACCAAGCTTGTAACCATCCACACTCCCGTAGAGGACAATGGCAAACTAGCTCCGGGTGAAGTTTTCTTGAAAGAGGAAGATATCACCATCAACGCTGGTAAAGAGTCCATTAGCGTAAAAGTGAAAAACAAAGGCGATCGCCCCGTGCAGGTGGGTTCACACTTCCATTTCTTTGAAGTTAACAAACTTTTAGATTTTGATCGTGAAAAAGCTTTCGGTAAGCGCTTAGACATCGCTTCAGGAACAGCTGTACGCTTTGAACCCGGAGAAGAAAAAAGTGTTGAATTAATTGATATTGGGGGCAATAAACGCGTCTATGGCTTTAACTCTCTTGTGGATCGCCAAGCCGATGCTGATGGCAAAAAATTGGGCTTGAAGCGTGCTAAAGAAAAGGGTTTTGGTTCTGTATCCTGTTGCGACAGCACTAAAAAGTAAACAAAGAGGAGAAAACGATGAAAAAGATTTCTAGAAAAGAATATGTTTCTATGTATGGTCCCACCACAGGGGATCGTGTTAGACTGGGCGACACTAACCTGATCTTGGAAGTAGAACATGATTATACAACCTATGGTGAAGAAATCAAATTTGGGGGCGGAAAAACAATCCGCGATGGGATGAGCCAGACAAATAGTCCAACTTCCTATGAATTGGATTTGGTGATCACAAACGCCCTAATTGTGGATTATACCGGCATTTATAAAGCCGACATCGGGATTAAAGATGGCAAGATTGCAGGCATTGGTAAAGCAGGCAACAAGGATATGCAAGATGGCGTAGACAATAACCTTTGTGTAGGACCTGCCACAGAAGCGCTCGCAGCAGAAGGCTTAATTGTTACGGCAGGTGGGATTGATACCCACATTCACTTTATTTCTCCCCAACAAATTCCAACTGCCTTCGCTAGTGGAATCACTACCATGATTGGTGGAGGAACGGGACCGGCTGATGGTACTAATGCGACCACTATCACCCCCGGGCGCAACAACCTTAAAAGCATGTTGCGTGCGGCTGAGGAATATGCTATGAATCTGGGCTTTTTGGCTAAAGGGAATGTTTCTTATGAACCCTCTTTAGTCGATCAAGTCAAGGCAGGGGCAATTGGCTTTAAAATCCATGAAGACTGGGGTAGCACACCTGCAGCCATTCATCACTGCCTTAATATCGCTGATGAATATGATGTACAAGTGGCGATTCACACGGACACTCTCAACGAAGCAGGCTGTGTAGAGGATACTCTAGAAGCCATTGCTGGACGCACTATCCACACTTTCCATACCGAAGGGGCTGGAGGCGGGCACGCACCAGATGTGATTAAAATGGCAGGTGAGTTTAATATTCTGCCCGCTTCTACCAACCCTACCATTCCTTTCACCAAAAACACCGAAGCCGAGCACATGGACATGTTGATGGTTTGCCACCACTTGGATAAAAGCATCAAAGAAGATGTGCAATTTGCCGATTCACGCATCCGCCCCCAAACAATCGCAGCAGAGGATGTCTTGCATGACATGGGAATTTTCTCTATCACTAGCTCAGACTCTCAAGCGATGGGGCGCGTGGGTGAAGTGATTACCCGCACTTGGCAGACTGCAGACAAAAATAAAAAGGAATTTGGGCGCTTGAAAGAAGAAAAAGGCGATAACGACAACTTCCGCATCAAACGCTACCTTGCTAAATACACCATCAACCCCGCTATTGCGCATGGGATTTCTGACTATGTGGGCTCTGTGGAAGTGGGCAAATACGCCGATCTAGTGCTTTGGAGTCCAGCATTCTTTGGGATTAAACCCAATATGATCATTAAGGGCGGATTCATCGCACTTTCCCAAATGGGCGATGCCAACGCGTCCATCCCTACCCCACAACCCGTTTACTACCGCGAAATGTTTGGACACCATGGCAAAAACAAATTTGATACAAATATCACTTTCGTGTCCCAAGCGGCTTACGACGCAGGAATCAAAGAAAAACTAGGATTAGATAGGGTTGTGTTGCCGGTGAAAAACTGCCGCAATATCACCAAAAAAGACCTCAAGTTTAACGATGTTACCGCACATATCGATGTCAACCCTGAAACCTATAAGGTGAAGGTGGATGGCACGGAAGTTACTTCTAAAGCCGCTGAAACATTGAGCTTAGCACAGCTTTACAACCTATTCTAAAATGCTCGTGGGGGGAGTTTTGTTTTCAAAGAAAAAGGGGGGGTGTTGGAGGGGTCGTTGATTTACTTTGCTGGTTTATAATGGACTCAAGAGAGGTTTTTTTTCGGGTTTTCTCGTACTGAAACTCTCAAATCTTTGCCAAAAGGATGGTAATGTTAGGTCTCGTGTTGTTGTATGTTGCGATCGTGTTGATCAGCAACGGCGTGTGCGGGCTTGCCGGGGTGGACCCTAAGAGCAAGGCCGTTATGAACTTTTTTGTAGGTGGGCTTTCGATCATCTGTAACATCGTTGCTATCACCTATTCAGCGTTCAATCCATCTCCTCTGGTAACAGGTCCTGAAGATGTGGCGCAAGTGTCCCACCATCTGATTAACTTCTATGGTCCTGCTACCGGGTTGCTATTTGGCTTCACCTACTTGTATGCAGCAATCAATAATGTTTACAAGTTAGATTGGCGTCCTTATGGGTGGTATTGTCTTTTTGTGACTATCAACACCATCCCCGCTGCCATCCTTTCTCACTATAGCGATGCGCTCGACGATCATAAAATGTTAGGAATCACTGAAGGTGATTGGTGGGCATTCATTTGGTTAGCTTGGGGTGTGCTCTGGCTCACTGGTTGGATTGAGGAAGTGTTAAAAATCAAGCTAGGTAATTTCGTGCCATGGCTTGCGATTGTAGAGGGTGTTGTTACCGCGTGGATTCCAGCTTGGCTTATCTTCATCCAACACTGGGTATAAGATGATACGCGTGCAAACCATCTTAGGCAATATGCATGGACGCGCTAGCTCCAAAGAGTTAGACTACATCGATCTAGAATGGTTTGACACCCAAAAAAGGATGGGGCGTTGGGTATCGCGTGCAGGGCTAGAGATCGCTCTGAAACTGAATGAACCCCCTGTTATGGGTTTGCGCGATGGCGATATTTTGTTTGAAGATGCCCAACGCATCGTGAGCGTGAATATTCTGCCTACTGAAGTGATTTGTGTCTATGCGCGCGACTGCGCACAGGTGGCTAGAATTTGTTATGAGGTAGGCAATCGCCACGCCTCTCTTTACTATGGTGAGCAAGATTTGAGTTTTAAAACCCCATTTGAAAAACCCTTAAAGATTCTCTTTGAGAGACTAGAGGCACCCCATGAGGTTTTAAAAAGCAAATTGGACAGCTCTAGGCGTATCAGTGTGAGCGCGCCCCACGCCGATCCGCTTGGTTTGAGTGCACCCTTGAAATTCCAAGACAGCAGCCAGCTCGTCATCATTAAAAGATAAATATGCAAGCAGATTTTCTTCTCCTTCAGATCAACGATGCCATGTTCCCCATCGGAAGTTATACTCATTCTTTTGGGCTAGAGACCTATATCCAACATAAAGAGGTTTTTGATAAGGCAAGCGCCCTTGCTTACATGCAAGCGTTCTTGCGTACGCAATTTCTTTACAGCGATTTGCTTAGCCTCAAGTTAGCGTATCAATATAGCTTAAAAAACGCGCTAGAACCCTTGTTAGATATGGAAGAGCGCATCGCTTTAGCCACTCCACCCTTAGAATTGCGTAGCGCTAATCAGAAGCTAGGGAGTCGTTTTTTAAAAACCCTCATGGCACTAGATCTCCCCCCCCATGTTTTCTTTAATACCTACACCCAAGCGAGCACCACGCCCACGCACGCCACCAGTTACGGAGTCTTTTGCGCGTGCATGGATTTGGATTTAGAAGCTAGCTTAAAACACTATCTTTATGCCCAAAGCTCGAACGCGGTGATTAACTGCGTAAAGACCATTCCTTTGGCTCAGAATGACGGGCAACGCATCTTATTAGCCCTACAAAAGACTTTTGGAGAAATTTTGCAAACTTTGGAGGGCTTGGATCGTTCTTATCTCTGTGCGGCAAGTATCCATAACGACATCAAAGCGATGCAGCACGAGCATTTGTATTCTAGACTTTACATGTCTTAACACCACCAATATAAAGGATTGATCATGGTTAAAATAGGGGTTTGCGGACCTGTGGGTAGTGGCAAAACGGCGTTGATCGAGGCGCTCACGCGCGCAATGAGTCAAGAATATAGCATCGGAGTGATCACCAATGACATCTACACGAAAGAAGATGCCGAGTTTCTCTGTAAAAATTCGGTGATGCCTAGAGAAAGAATTATCGGGGTAGAAACGGGAGGCTGCCCCCACACTGCTATTAGAGAAGACGCGTCGATGAATTTAGAGGCGGTGGAGGAATTGCACACTAAATTCCCCGATATCGAACTGATGTTTATTGAGAGTGGAGGCGATAATCTCTCCACCACCTTTAACCCCGAATTAGCCGATTTTACAATCTTTGTGATCGATGTAGCCGAGGGGGATAAAATCCCGCGTAAAGGGGGTCCGGGTATCACACGCTCCGATCTGCTCATCATTAACAAGATCGATCTAGCCCCCTATGTGGGCGCGGATTTGGGCGTGATGGAAAGGGATTCGAAAAAAATGCGTCCTAATAAGCCCTTTTTGTTCACCAATATCCGTTCTAAAGAAGGCTTAGACGCTGTGATCGCATGGATCAAAAAATACGCGCTTTTAGAAGACTGATGCGACACCAAACTACTTACGCCCAAGCGTCTAAACTTTATTTAAGAACAGCCATTGGGGCGCGTGGGCGGTGCGTGATTGCAGATAACTACTTCACCCCTCCCTTCAAACTCATGCCCGCTTTCCATGCTGACAATGCTCTTAGTGAAATCATGCTTTTAGCCGTGAGCCCGGGCATGCTCAAAGGCGATGCGCAGGATATTAAGATCGAGATAGGCAAGGGTTGTCGCCTGAAACTCTCGTCTCAAAGTTTTGAAAAGATCTTTGATACGGAAGATGGGTATGCGAGTCGTGAAACGCATGTAGTAGTGGAGGAAAATGCTCTGCTAGATTTTTCCCCCCTGCCCATTATTCCTTTTGCCAACGCGCATTTTAAAAACCATACAGAGATTATCTTAAACCCCAATTCTGAGTTACTTTACAGCGAAATTGTGGCAGCAGGACGGATCGCACATGGGGAAGCCTTTGCCTTCCATAAGATCCACTCCACACTGCACATCACTTATCAGAATCCCCAAGATTCTCAACTAATTTTTATAGATAACACTATTTTAGACCCTGCTTGCATGGACTTAACCAATCCGTGCATGTTTGATTCTTACACCCACTATCTCAACATGGTCATTTTTACAAAATGCCTTCAACAAGAGACAATCCAAGCTCTTTTAGAAGAATCTAAACTCAACGCAGGACTGAGCGCTCTACCCTCTCGCCTACCCCAAGAATATAGCAGTCTCTGCCTTAAAGCTCTTGCTTGTAGCTCTGAACCTTTGCTCGCTTTGCGCCATGCTATTTCTCAACTTCTTACATAAAATGCGTATAGACTTGACAGAAAAGCGCAAATATTGATAAAATCCCGCTTCTAATCCCTAAATTTTTAGAAGAGGTTTTCATGACACCTTTACACAAGAGGCACACCCGTGCATTTTTAGGTCTTAGTTTTGCAGCGCTTTTTGCTTTAGCACCTCTAGGGGCTGAAGACAATGGCGTTTTCATCGGAGCAGGATTTCAATATTCTTATTTTGAGCAAGTCATAAGCACCACCAATCAAAATCTATTAAATGAGTTGCGCAAATCTATACCACAAGATGCTTCTGGGAATCTCTATGGGGGCGATGCCCAAGTGGGTTATAAACAATTCTTTGGGGGGCGTAAATCCTTTGGCTTGCGCTATTATGGGTTCTTCAGCGGACAGGCCGGAAAGTATATTGGTAGCTACATCGACACTTTTGAAGGGGCAAATACTGAAACAAAATACAAGCAACCCGCCACCAATTATTTTTATGGTGTGGGGGTAGATATGTTATACAACTTTATCCATGAAGGCTCTGCGCGTAATTTTGGGGTGTTTGCAGGCGTGATGGTGGGAGGGAGCACATGGGAAATGGGTAAGGGCTACTGGACTGCTGACGGGAAATGTGCAACTAACTTAAATGGACCATGTATCACAGGGAATCAGGTTTACCAACAATTAGCGCGTAACATGTCCAAAGATAGCGATGGGGGTTTACAGCCAGTTTCTCGCCCACCTTTGTGCAAGTTTTGGTCAATCTAGGCTTTAGGGCTAATTTGAGCAAACATCAAGGCTTTGAGTTGGGCGTGCGGATCCCTACCATCAACGATCCCTATTTCAAGGTTGTGATGGCTAAAGATGCGGATAAAGGGGAGGTTAAAAAGGGGGATTCAATTACCATCAATTTAAGGCGTGATGTGGCTGCCTATATTAACTATGTGGTGAGTTTTTAGCTATTCTTGCTGTGGACACCGCCCCTAGATTTAGCGCTTTTTTGCAAACATCACAGGATCGCCTGATATTTTCTTAAAGAAGGGATGAGTATGGTTTCAAATGGCAGACGATACAGGCATGTTTTGGGCTTCAGCATCGCGACACTTTTTTCTCTAGCCTCCTTGCATGCAGAAGAAAATGGCGTTTTTTTGGGTGGCGGGTTTCAGTATTCCAACGCCTCAGCAGTGAACACAATGATCAGCGTTGACTCTAGCCCAATTAGCAATACATACACCTACAATGGTAATCTCTTTGGGGCGGATATCCAAGCGGGCTATAAACAATTTTTTGGCAAAACAAAGCGTTTTGGCTTGCGCTACTATGGCTTCTTTAGTGGACAGGGCGGAAGCACGAGTGCAATCAATAGCACTTTTGAATTTGCACAAACAAAACCAACAAGTCTAATTGACTATGGGTATGCCGTGATCAACCAGCCCACCGCTAACCTCTTCTATGGAGTGGGTGTAGACTTCCTCTACAACTTCCATGAAAGCCAACAGCGCACCTTTGGGCTGTTTTTGGGCGCAATGCTTGGAGGAAGTTCGTGGCTGATGGGTAAAGCCACCATGGGCAATTTCTGCCCATGGACAAATAACGATGGTATTTGCCGTTCGATGAATGGTTATTTTGCGCAGTGGGCAAAGGATCTCAAAGATCCCTCGTTTTATGCCTATGGAAACACGAAGGCAACTTTTATGCCTACCTTTGTACAATTAATTCTTAACTTTTGCTTAAGAGCGAATTTCACAAAACACCAAGGTTTTGAGGCGGGGGTGCGTGTCCCTACCATTGATGACCCCTATTTCAGCGCAACAAATGTTGCAGGAAAGAAGGATCACTATGCCCTAGTTGGTAAAGGAGGCTCTAAGGAAACCTTCACCTTTAGGCGCAATGTCGCTATTTTTGCTAACTATGTCTTTAATTTTTAGACATTGATGTTTTTGGGGTGGGGGTGTTTGACAACCAGCGCACAAGCATGTTAGAATTCGCACTTTTGATATCTAAGGAGATTTATGATTTTCAAGCGATGGGTAATACGCTCTATTAGTTTCAGCGCCTTAAGCTCTCTCTCTCTTGGTTTAAACGCCTTGCATGCGGAAACAAATGGCATGTTTATTGGGGCGGGGTTTCAGTATTCTTATTTTTCAGGGGCGGATAAATCCAATTCAGTAATGCAGGCCGGTACGAGCACCTCTTCATATCCTATTTCTGCCAATCTTTATGGAGGGGATTTGCAATTTGGATACAAGCAATTCTTTGGCAAAATCAGGCGCTTTGGCTTACGCTATTATGGCATGTTCAGCGGTCAGACGGGCAATTACCATTGGTTCCAAAATCCATCTATCCAAAACTCTGCTACACCCACCATAGGTTCAGCCACCAACTTTTTCTATGGAGCGGGGGTCGATGCCCTTTTTAATTTCTATGAAAGCGACAAGCACCCACGCACATTTGGGGCGTTTGTGGGCGCGATGCTAGGAGGGAGCAGTTGGCTTTTGGGGGAGGGCTATAACAACACGAATTGTGACACATTCACTTATGATGGTAATCGTGCGCGCACTTGTGCAAGCTTAAATGCGCAATCTGCCCAAAAGCAAGAAGACACTAAAACGAGCTTTGCCCCCACCTTTGTGCAATTTAGCTTCAATTTAGGATTTCGTGCCAATTTCAGCAAGCACATAGGAGTAGAGGCGGGGGTGCGTGTCCCCGTGATCGACATCCCATTCTACAAGGCAAAAAATCTTACAAACAACGGGGATGTTCGCGGTGGTGCAGGATCATCGGAGTCTTTCACCTTCAGGCGCGACATCGTCTTTTTTACCAATTATGTCCATAATTTCTAAGGGTATGAGCTTACCCACTCGCACCGCAAGGTACCCTAGCTTTAGCTGGGCTGATTAAGGCACATGTCCTTAATGTTGGTTGGTTTTGTGTATACCTCGTGTTAATCGCCTACAAAAGCTCTACACTCTGCAAAGGCAGATCACCAAATTAAAGAAAACAACATGCTTTGCTTTTTTAAACTCTAGATTCTCAGACATGGCAGGAGCTAGTAGAGAGGATATAGAGCTTATAAGAAGTTTTTTAAAATAGGGCAGACTTCCTAGATCAACAAGGTCTCTTTATACCAATCTTTCACACTTAGAGGGAAAGTAGGTTATAAAATCCAAAACAACATTAT
>NZ_FZMF01000045.1 GCF_900197685.1 Helicobacter baculiformis
TCCCTAAGTTTAGCCCTGCTGTTCAAGAAGCTTTAGAACCCGTACTCAAAGGGGAGACAATCCAACTCACACGGGGGAGTTTGGCGAAGTTAGCTAAACGCCAAAGAGAAGAGTTTTTACCCTTGATTAGACCGACTTTAGAAGAGCCTAACCTAATTTTAGATGATGGCGCAGGGCTTTTATTTATTAAAGAGTTCATTGATGCAGACAAGAACCGCTATTTTATGAGTGTGGCTAAAAATTATAATGGAGAGTGGATTTTTAGTTCACATACTAAACGGCAACCATCGGCAATTAGGGGTAAAATCCAAAAATCCAAAGTGCTTTACAATGCGGGGTTTAAGGGTGGAGAAGTTGCTAGCGCGTCTGATATATTAGGATCGGGCGGAACTGCCATGAAGCCCTCTGACTTGCAGATTGATACCCCACCAAAGCATAGCAGTGCTTTAAACCCTGAGGGGGAGCTTAGCACCCAAGAGCTAAAAAGTCAAGCCCTAGAACTCCACACCACCGCTAAAGAACAAGAAGAGGGGTTTAAAGAGCTCTTAGAGGGGCTTAAGGGGGGTGATAGCACGCTAGAAGCCAACAACACCTTAAAGAGCGTACAGAGCATAGAAGAGAAGTTGGCGTATTACAATGGGGATGTACAAAGAGTGGATGACTTGCTAAGGGGGGCATTTATTGCCCCTAAAGAAAGCATCAATGGGCAATTTAACCACATCTTAGAGAGTCTAGAAGCCAATCGGGCGATTGAGGACATCAGTCCTAGATTCATTAAAACCCAAGACAATTATCAAGGCGCGCACATTAACTTTACTTATGAGGGCATCCCTAGCGAGATACAGGTACACACGCCTAAGAGTTGGGAGACTAAGAAGAAACAAGACCCCTATTATAAAGAGTTGCGCCGAGAAAAACTACACCCTAGATTAACTAAAAGCGAACTTAAAAAACTCAGACGCAGGATAAGAGAATTAGGTCAAGAATCAGATTTAGACATTAGTTTTTTTACATCATCTAAACTGACTTCCCCGCAGTATTCCCCCGTCCAATCTGAATTAGTTACAAAGTCAGCCGTAGACTTAAACGCCACCCATGAACCATCTTTAAACTCAAAGGCGGGGTCTTCTTCAGAATCAGGCACAGCATACAACCGCTTAGAATCAAAGTTAAACCAAAAATCCACATCTTTAACCGGGGGTAAAGGTACAGACACTGACATAGAGACTCCTTTAAATGAGAGTAGCACAAGCCCCCTTAAGATCACCCCCAACCCTGCTTTTGGGGAACACTTTAAAGAGTTTGAGCTTAAGGGGGCTCAAGCGGTGGCAAAGCTCTTAGAAGAACAACGCGGGCAAGTGGCAGGGGCGTTCTATAGGGAAGACTTGGGGTATATTGATCTTGTGTGGGGCAATCTTAAAGGAGAGGGAAGAGGCGCTAAGGGGTGGGACTTATCTAAAATCTTTGCCAAGCATCTTGAGGACTTTAAGGGCTTTGAGGGAGCTACGCCACAAGAGAAGATGGCTAATGGTATTGCAGAAATTATAAGTAAGGGGTATGTGGTTACAAATGCAGGATTTGAAACGATTATTTCACAAGACTGGGGCAAAGAATTTAGGGTGGGGCTATCTAAAGGGTGGTTTGGCAAGGGAGATAATCGGTGGATTATTACAGCATATAAGCGCATACAGTCCTCCACGCAGAATTTCGACCAAGTCGTGGCTGAGTTTGGCATGGATACAATCTTGCCAAAAGGACGGTGCTAAGATACCACATCCCCCTTTAAAGGGCAAGAGTTCTAACTTTAGTAAAGCGTGGCTTCACACAGAACAGCTTGAGCAAGAAGGAACAAGAGCCATAGCATTGAGGAGTTTAAAACCCATTTGCGCGCTCTAGGGCAGCGTGTGGAGTTTGACAACGCCACCCGCGCGCTGATTAGGGAGATTGAGGGAAGTATCCCCCCTGATGATGGAGGCGGTGGGGGTGGACTTGTGCCTCTCAAAGGGGATAGCCCACAAG
>NZ_FZMF01000008.1 GCF_900197685.1 Helicobacter baculiformis
GAGTGTGTTAAAAAGTAACTTTAGACTAGAGGGTTTACGGCATGGTGATAAAAATCCTATTTTCTTGCCTTAACGATGTATTTTAACAATTTCGCCTTCATGCGTCCTGCTAATGCGCGCCATCCTTCAGAAAACAGGCGTTCTTTTACAGCTTTAAGGTAGCTCTTTAAGAATTTGAAAGGGATGACAAAAACAAGAGTAAGAGTACTATATTTATTGGAGAAATAGAACTGATACACGGTTTCTTTAATAAAAAAGGATTGTCTGCAATCCCAGTTTTGCAAAAAATCATGGGCAAAAGGGGTTTGCAATAGGATTTCCAGCCACAAGCCGGCTTTCAAACTAAGGGGTAAATCCCAAGGCTTGGGCACCCCATGGAAGTCACAGTAATGTAGGATGATAGGACGATCTAGGCTTTCTTGCAGGAAGGGTAGATCGTTAGGATGAACATAGTCTATAGTCCTGCTTTCGTAGTGAGCCGGAAAAACGCAATATTTAAGGGGCAGCTGTGCAATCTCATTTGGCCATACAAAAGAGATAAGTTGGGGTTCGTTAAGAATTTGTTGGGTGTGGATGCGATCTAGAACTTTTTGTGTCCAGTTGTGCGTGCGCATGTAGGTCAAATTACACAGCCAAAATCCTTCAAGAGCATGGCGGTACTCACTAGTAAAGACTGCATGCAAGTAGTAAGGCTCAGAGGTATTTAGTGTGAGAAAATCCAAAGTGGGGTCGTCTAAAAATAGCACATCTACATCGGTCCAAATAATCTTATCGTATTGAGGAAATAAGTCTGCTAAAAAGTACTTAACAAGTACCATCTGAGAAAAGCGCGCCAAAAACGCCGGAGGGAAGGGATTATGGATTTTTTCTAGCCATGCTTCAATATTGATAAAATCTAGACTAATAAAATGAGCATAGGGTTCTAAGATAGAGGTGAGTTTTTGTAAGTCGTTTGAGGTGAGCCCAATACTAAAGATGTGAATCGTGTAAGTGGGGGGGGGGGGGAAGGGGGGGGGGGGGGGGTAATGCGTTCCCTAGAGCGCTGCAGACATGTTAATAAAGAGTGGATTGCCACCGCTGCCGGACAGAGATAGTTGCGATCAAAAGCCATCGCGATGGGGACATGGGACATGCTCAAAAAACTCCTCATGGGATTTTGAAATGCTTAACTTTATCAAAACACCCTTTGAAATTACTTTAGAATTAGGCCAGAGGTTATGTATTGATTAACTCTAGTATTGTAGGATAAACTCAAATATTTGTGTAGAAAGTTTTTGGCATGGGTTTGGCGCGTTTGTATTTTAACCGAGAACTTTCATGGCTACAATTCAACACGCGGGTCTTAGATCAGGTTTGCGACACTAAGTTACCTCTTTTAGAACGCTTGAAGTTTCTAGCCATTTATGGCACAAATTTAGACGAGTTTTATATGATTCGTGTAGCTGGACTTAAGCATTTGAGCGAAGAAGGGGGGGTTAAGGTGGGCGTGGATCAGATGAGTCATGATAAGCAACTCAAACGCATCCACCACTATCTGCGTGCCGAACAACGCATTGTGCAAGAGCAGTTTTTAGAGCTTAGGGCAGGTTTAAGTGCCGTGGGCTTGTCTTTGATTGATGGGGTGCAGGAGCTTTGTCAAAGACACCGAGATAAATTGCAAGATTATTTTGAAAATACGCTTTACCCTCTAGTGTTACCCATTGTGTTAGATCCGGCGCGTGCCTTTCCCTTTTTAAGTAATTTAAGCTTTGGATTAGTGCTCAGTTTAAAACGCCACAAGCATGCGCATAAAACTTATGGCATTATCAAAATCCCTGCAGTGGTAAAACGCTTTGTAGAAGTAGAAAAAGGGGTGTTTGTGCCTGTGGAGGAGGTGGTACGCGAATTTGCACCCCTGCTCTTTGAAAAGCATGATGTGCTCGCCAGCATGGTTTTTAGGGTTACTTGTGATGCAGACATGGAGATCATCGAAGATGAGGGGCATGATTTAGTCGAGCTCATCAGTGAGGGTTTGAGGACACGCAACCGGGGCGATGTGGTGCGCTTGGAGGTGAGTGGGGCACATGAAGATCTCTTGGACTTTATCAAGCATAAAATGCCCGGGGTAGATGTCTACAAAAGTCATATTCTCTTAAATTTAGGCTCTTTGTGGGAGTTGGTGAATACAAAGGGCTATAGCGCACTCAAAGCCCCGATTTTTCACCCCAAAGTGCTCCCCCCCTTGAGCGATTTAGAACACCATGCCGATATGTTCGATCTGTTAGACAAGCAGGATATTTTTCTCTTCCACCCTTACGAAAGCTTCGATCCTGTGGTGCAATTTATCCAAGACGCGGCTAAAGACCCTTATGTCTTAGCCATTAGGATGACTCTTTATCGCGTGGGCAAGCAATCCCCCCTTGTCAAAGCACTAACAGAAGCTGCCCCCCACAAACAGGTGAGTGTGCTCGTGGAACTCAAGGCGCGTTTTGATGAAGAGAATAATTTACACTGGGCTAGAGCCTTAGAGGACGCAGGCGCGCATGTCATCTATGGCGTGCCCAAGTTGAAGGTACATGCCAAACTCGCCCTTGTGGTGCGTAAGGTAGACGATCAGATTAGAGGATATGTACACCTGAGTACAGGCAATTACAATATTCAATCAGCGAAAGTCTATACGGATATTAGTTTGCTTACTTCTAACAAGCAAATTGCCTATGATGTCTTAAAATTGTTCCACTCACTCAGTACGGGCGTTTCTGCAAAAACCCATTTACAAACCTTATTTATGGCACCAAAACAAATTCGGGGTCAGATGCACGATCTGATCCAAAGCGAAATGCGCTTTAAAGAAAAGGGGCACATCATCTTAAAAGCCAACGCCTTAGTAGACCCGGATATTATCCAAGACCTCTATGATGCCTCGCGTGCAGGAGTTAAAATCGATCTGATTATCCGCGGGATTTGTTGTTTGCGCCCCCAAGTGGAGGGCTTGAGTGAGAATATTCGTGTTTTCTCTATTGTGGGGAAATATTTAGAACACGCGCGCATTTATTATTTTGCCCACGATCGCGCCAAACTCTATTTTTCTAGCGCCGACATGATGACGCGCAATTTAGACAAGCGGGTAGAATTGCTCATTCCGGCCCCTTCTAAGAGTATTCAGCGCAAATTATTCCATATTTTGCACACTCAACTCAAAGATAATGCACAATCCTATACACTTGAACCCGATGGTACTTATCACAAAGTACCATGTAAAGGGGCGTGCTTTGATGCTCAAGCTTTTTTTGAGCAAGAAGTAGAAAGAGTGCATGGGTAGATTTTACAATCTAGCTAAAAAGCTGTTGTTCTCTCTAGAACCTGAGAGCGCGCATACTCTAGCTGAACAAGTTTTAAAACTCTTGGGCTGGTGTCCCTACTTGGTACGCCCCTACCAACATCCCATGCTAGAAAACACCATTTTAGGCATGTCCATGCCAAATCCTATCTGTCTAGCGGCCGGGTTTGATAAAGACGCCACCATGTTAGCCGGGCTAAATCAATTGGGTTTTGGGGGGGTTGAGGTGGGCACAGCCACTCCCCGCCCCCAATATGGCAACCCCAAGCCGCGCTTGTTTCGATTCCCCAAGCAAGAGAGTTTGCAAAATGCGATGGGTTTCAACAATAAGGGCGTGGCGCGCTTGGTGGCGCGCTTAGAGCGCGTGCGTCCGCTTGCATGCATGGTGGGGGTCAATGTGGGCAAGAATAAAGAGACTCCCCTAGAACACGCCCTTAAGGATTACCAACAGGCCCTGCAAGCCAGCTTGGGCGTGGGGAATTACTATGTCTTTAATCTCTCTTCGCCCAACACGCCCAATCTTAGAGATTTGCAAAATAACGCCTTTGTGGGGGAGCTCTTTTCTATGGCGCGCACACTCACACACAAACCCCTTTTTTTAAAGGTCGCCCCCGATCTGCCCAGCGATGCGCTTTTAAAAGTGTGCGCGAGCGCGCTTGAGCACGGCGCGCATGGCATTATCGCCACCAACACCACTCTAGATTACGCGCTCTTGCCCGGGGCAAAGCCCTTTGGGGGGATTAGCGGGCAGGTTTTAAAAACTAAGAGTAGGGAAGTGTTTAAGCAAATTGCGCAGGCGTTTTTTGGGAAAGCGGTCTTGGTGTCCGTGGGGGGGATTGATAGTGCGCAAGAAGCCTATGAACGCATTAAGATGGGGGCGCATTTTGTGCAGATTTTCACGGGTTTTATTTATCAAGGTCCTTCAATTTGTAGACAAATCAATCAAGATATAGTAAAATTGTTGCAAAGAGACGCTTTGGACTCTATTCAAGATGCCATTGGGATTGGGTGATGATGGGATTGATGTTTTTGAAACGGGTTTTACAAATTCTGATCTTAAGCTTACTAGGAGCAACCATGTTAGACGCAGCGGAAAAACAAGGGTGCTTATCTTGCGTGCCCTTGCCCAAGTATTACAGCACCACTTTAGATAATGGTTTGCAGGTGGTCGCCGTGCCTTTAGCCAATAAAAGCGGGGTGATTGAGGTAGATGTGCTCTACAAAGTGGGCTCACGCAATGAGATGATGGGCAAGAGTGGGATCGCTCACATGCTCGAACACATGAATTTTAAGAGTACTAAACATCTCAAAGAGGGCGAGTTTGACGCGATTGTGAAGAGCTTTGGGGGGGTGAGCAACGCCTCCACTAGCTTTGATTACACCCGCTACTACATCAAGGCGAGCAACACCCATTTGGACAAGTCCTTAGAACTCTTTGCGGAGATGATGGGCTCTTTGCAGCTTAAAGAGAGTGAATTCATGTCTGAGCGCCAAGTGGTGGCTGAAGAGCGTTTGTGGCGCACGGACAATTCGCCTCTAGGCTATCTCTACTTCCGCTTTTTTAACACCGCCTTTGTCTACCACCCCTACCACTGGACTCCCATTGGTTTTATGGAGGACATCAAAAACTGGAAACTCAAGGACATTAGAGATTTCCACTCTTTGTACTACCAACCCAAGAATGCGATCGTGCTTGTGGTGGGGGATTTAGACCCCAAACAGGTCTTTGAACAGGCTAAAAAACACTTTGGAGCGATCAAAAACACCACGACACAGCCCATTCCAGATGTCTATATGCAAGAGCCCCTACAAAATGGTTTGCGTCAAACCACTATTCACAAAAAGGATCTCTCTTTAGAGTGGCTTGCCATTGGTTACAAAGTACCCCCTTTCTTGCATAAGGATCAAGTCGCACTCAACGCGTTAGCCAAGTTGCTCACGCAAGGGGATAGCAGTTTGTTAAAAAAAGATCTTGTAGATCGAAAGCGCCTAGCTTCTCAGGTGTTTGCGCAAAATATGGAACTCAAGGACGCGAGCGTGTTC
The DNA here is from genome assembly GCF_900197685.1 of Helicobacter baculiformis. Taxonomy (GTDB): domain Bacteria; phylum Campylobacterota; class Campylobacteria; order Campylobacterales; family Helicobacteraceae; genus Helicobacter; species Helicobacter baculiformis. Next base: position 5,363 of record NZ_FZMF01000008.1, read on the forward strand.
TTGTTCATCGCGGGGGCAAACCAAAATGTAGAAGCGCTCAAGATCAAACAAGAGATTTTGAATATTCTAGATCAGATCAAGCATGGGGGTGTCACCCAACAGCAATTAGATAAAGTTAAGGTGAATCACCGCGCGGACTTCATCGCTAGCTTAGAAAATTCTTCAGATGTGGCGGAGATTTTTGCCGAATACCTCACACAGGGGGACATTAAAGACATTGCAGAATACCAAACTCAGTTTGATGCGCTAGAGGTCAAGGACATCGTACGTGTGGTCAATGAATATTTCCGCGATGATGTTTATAGCAGTGTTGTTTTAAAACCCTAAGAGATTTCCATGAACGCGCTAAGTGCTCTGATCACCCCCTTTAAAGCGGATCGTACCGTTGATGAGGCCACTTATGCCGCTCTGCTTGAGCGCCAAATCCGGCATGGCATGGACGCGTGTGTGCCGGTGGGTACAACGGGTGAATCGGCGACTCTCACCCATCAGGAGCACATGCGCTGTATTGAGATCGCCATTGAGGTGTGCAAACCCAGGGGGATTAAAGTCTTAGCAGGGGTGGGGAGCAACGCCACTAGCGAGTCGATCATGCTGGCCACCTTTGCCCAAAGGGTAGGCGCAGATGGGATTTTATGCGTGAGCCCCTACTACAACCGCCCCACCCAGCAGGGGCTTTTTGAGCACTATAAAAGCATCGCCAATTCTGTAGAGATCCCTCTAATTCTCTACGATGTGCCCGGGCGCACAGGGGTGCAAATCGCCACACAAACCGCAGCTAGACTTTTTCAAGAGGTCAAAAATGTCGTGGGTATTAAAGAGGCCTCCGGGATGATGCAAAGATTGCCCGATCTGGATCGCTTTGCTGAGGGGATTTTAGTCTATAGCGGGGAGGACAAACTCAACCATGCCATCATGGCTTGCGGGGGGGTAGGGGTGATTTCTGTTACCGGGAATTTACTGCCTAATAAGATTTCTGCGTTGGTACAAGCCGCCCTCAAGGGGGATTTAACCACTTCGCGTGCGATTCAAACAGAACTTTACGACATCAATACGGCTCTCTTTTGTGAGACTAACCCCATTCCTATTAAAGCAGCCATGCACATAACAGGCTTGCTCCCTCACTTGGTCTATCGCCTTCCCCTAGTGGCCCCTAGCGTGGACAACATGCGCAGTTTAGAAACCATCTTAGAGAAATACGAGGTATTGGCATGAATGTATCAGAGCAGACCATGCGGGGCAAAACCCTAGTGGTGAGCGGGGCAACACGCGGGATTGGTAAGGCGATTGCCTATAGATTTGCCCAAAATGGGGTCAATGTGGCGTTCACTTACCATAAGAACGAAGAAGAAGCCCATAAGATTGTTCAAGAAATGCAAGATCGCTACAAGGTCAGGGCGCACGCTTATCGCTTGGATATTTTAGAACCCGAACAATATGTAGAGCTGTTCAAGCAAATTGATGCGGATTTTGATCGCATCGATTGTTTTGTGTCCAACGCGATCATTTATGGACGTTCTGTGGTGGGAGGGTTTGCCCCCTTTATGCGCCTCAAGCCTAAGGGTTTGAATAATATCTACACCGCCACGGTGTTAGCCTTTGTAGTGGGGGCCCAAGAGGCGGCTAAACGCATGAAGATGGTCGGAGGGGGGGCGATCGTTTCTTTGAGTTCTACGGGCAATTTGGTGTACATGCCCAATTACGCCGGGCATGGCAATTCTAAAAACGCGGTAGAAACCATGGTCAAATACGCCGCGATGGATTTGGGCGAATTTGGGATTCGTGTGAATGCGGTGAGTGGGGGGCCTATTGACACGGACGCGCTCAAAGCCTTCCCGGATTATGCGCAGGTGAAGCAAAAAGTAGAAGAACAATCCCCCCTAAAGCGCATGGGCAACCCGGCAGATTTGGCCGGTGCGGTGTATTTTCTGTGCGACCCAGCCCAAAGCGCGTGGCTAACCGGGCAGACCATTGTCGTAGATGGGGGCACGACCTTTAAATAGGGGTTGATCCTTGTATGACCATTTTTATAGAGAATAGCCCACAATTACAAAGCGCTAGGAAGTATATCCTTTGTGCGATGGCGTTGTGGTTTGTGCTAGCCTTAATCACTCTTATTAGCGCGCCCTCTTGGTTCGCGCACGCGCCTAAGAACCTCAGCGCGTCTTTGAAGTCGCCTTGGATGGGGTTTTATTTGTTCTTGTGGTTGCTGATGTTTGTAACCCAAGTGGTGGGCTATTATAAGCTAGCAAAAGTGGGGCGCAATCTCTTGCTTTTTAGATGCGTCGTTCTCCCCCACATTGCGCACGCGCTTTTATCCTTATGCGGACTATTGGTATTCAAAAACCCTGCGGATATGTTGCAACTCAAGATTTTAACCCTTGATCTTTATGTCTATTTCAAGATTTTAATCCTTGCTCTTTATGCCTATTATAGTTGTCGTTTGTGCGTAGAACTCACGCGGGTAACCCAAAATCCCCTATTTAAACGCGGGATGTTGACTATTGGACTTTGCTTTGCGTTTATTCTCTTTGTGGGGCTAGCATTTGCTAATGTGCCTGTGCCTATGTATGTTATCTTTGTGATGGGTTGGCTATGGGCAGTGGTAATGTTAGTGGGGTGGGGCATGATTGCGGCGGGTTTTGTGCAACTTAAACAAATTAGCTGCCCCTAAGGGGCGCTTGTGCTGACAAAATGCATGCGCCATATCCCCAATATCCTCACTATCCTGCGCATTTTTCTAGCGATCTTTTTGCTCTTTTTTATTTTGCATGGAGATAGTCTCTTCAAAATCTCTAAATTGCACACCAATTATCTAGAATCCTTGATCTTTTTGGGCGCAGCGCTCACGGATTTTTTAGACGGCTATATCGCTAGAAACTACCACTTGAAAACCCTATTTGGTGAAATCTTTGACCCTTTAGCGGATAAAATTCTCATCTTAGCCGCTTTCTTGGGCTTGCTCTATTTGGATCGCATCAACCCGTGGATCCCCTTTGTGATCTTAGGGCGGGAGTTTTTCATCGCGGGGCTGAGAATCTCGGTCTCTAACATGGGCAAGAGTATTGCGGTGAGTCGTTTGGGCAAGTATAAGACCTTTTTGCAAATCATTGCCATTAGCTCTCTTTTGGCGGACCTGCACTTAGGCAGCGTTGTCGTGGGGCATTATTTAGTCGCCCTCGCCCTCTTTGCTACTTTGTATTCAGGCATGGATTATGTGATCAAATACTACCGCCTCGTGCGCGCTTTGGAGATTTAATGGGATGGCTGGCTTCTATTGTGGCTTTGGGGTTTTTGATCTTCTTTCACGAATTGGGGCATTTCTTGTGCGCGCGCGCGTGCGGGGTGGGGGTAGAAGTCTTTAGTATCGGCTTTGGGCGCAAACTTTGGGCTAAACGCGTGGGCAACACCCAATACGCCCTCTCTATTATCCCCCTAGGAGGCTATGTCAAACTCCAAGAAGACCCCATAGAGCACCCAAGTAGCTACCCCAACCAACCCCTTTTTAAAAAGTTGCTGATCTTGAGCATGGGGCCTCTCTTTAATCTCCTGCTCGCCTTTATGATTTACTTGGGGGTGGGTTTAGTCGGGCATGCCAGTTTGGCTCCTGTGGTGGGTGCGCTCACCCCTGATATGCCTGCTAGTCAAAGCGGGGTTAAAATAGGGGATCGCATTGTCGCTGTAGATGGCACAGCCATTAGAGATTGGCAAGAACTTTTCAACGCCATTCAGCGCGCACAGGGGGCTATTACCCTGCAAATTAAGCGCGATCATCTCCTCAATATCACCCTCACCCCCGCGCTTAAGACCGCGCAAAACGCCTTTAAAGAGAGGGTGCAAACTAAACTCATCGGCATTGCCCCATCTAAAGAACAAGTATGGGTGCGCTATGGATTTTTAGAATCTACTCAGCGCGCCTTTAGCCAGCTTACAGACATGTGCACACTGATTTTTAAGGGGATTGAAAAGCTCTTTGTCGGTGTGGTGAGTGTGTCTGAAATTAGCTCGGTGGTGGGGATTGTGGACTTTATGGCGCACCAACAAAACCTAGCCTTGCTGCTGAGTGTTGCCTTTATTTCTATCAATTTGGGGGTGTTAAACCTCCTGCCCATCCCGGTTTTAGACGGGGGGCAGATGGTCATTGTGCTCTATGAGAGCTTGACAAGGCGCAAGCTCAAAAGCGCTCATTTAGAAAAACTCAATCTCTTAGGGCTGGCTTTACTCATCGCCCTGATGGCTCTAGGGCTCTTTAATGACGCGCGCCGCTTGGTGGGCTAGCCCTTTAAAATTTCGCTTCTTTAAGCTTTTGGCTAGTCTTGTTGTGTTGATTTGTGCACCCTTGAGAGCTGAGGATTCGGGCATTTTTTTAGGGGGTGGTTTCCAATACGCGCCCTTTACCCCCCAATATACTTTCCCTCTCAAAAAAGAACACCTTTATGGGGGCAACGTAGAAATGGGTTGGATGAGTTTTTTATGCCAGAAAAAAGCTAAGGATAAACCCTATTGCGCCAAGAGTAGCCCTTTTGGAATGCGCTTTTACGCCCTTTTCAGCCGCCAGTTTGGCAACCATAACACCTTGCAAAATTACTTTGCAGGGGGTGCTTTTGACTTGCTCTTTAATTTCCTAGACAATACCACATGGACTTTTGGGGGTTTTCTCGGAGGAGCGGGCGGGGGGAGTGTTTGGAAGTTGCCTCATTACTCCTATGCTAATTTCCAATTTATGATTAATGTGGGTTTGCGCTTCACATATGCCTATACAAGAACTCTAAATGGTGGATACAAATGGAATAAACACATCAAATGGCAGAAGATCATCAATGGGCTAGAGGTGGGTGTGCGCATCCCTACAATTAGAAGTTATGAAACTTACCGAGATCTTGTAGTGTTTGTGAATTACACATGGGGGACATGCTGGGGGACTTTGCGCAACTGCCATCAAAAAGACACCGCTCTTCTTAAAATTTCTAAATAAGTTTAATTAAATTAAAGCTTAAGCGGTGCTATTATTTTGATCTTTATTTCACATTAGTAAAGGAAGTTTTGGTATGTTAAGTATCAGCAATCAGCAATCAGCAATCAGCAATCAGCAATCAGCAATCAGCTTAAGCGGGCATTTTTAGGCTTTGGCGCGTTAAGTCTTTTTGCGCTAACCCCTCTAAGTGCAGAAGATAATGGGGTATTTGTTGAGGGCGGGTTTGAGTATTCGAATTTTTCAGGGGTAAATACAAAGAATCAGACATCTTTCACATTCCAAAATAGTGGAAGCCCGCCCTGTCAAAACAACGGATACGGCAACACTTATCTACTACCCGGATCTTCAACGACATGCTTCCAACCCGCTGCTGCCAATATCACCACTTACAATGGTAATCTTTATGGAGCAGATATTCAATTTGGATACAAGCAATTCTTTGGTCAGAAAAAACATTTTGGGTTGCGCTACTATGGCATATTTAGCGGACAAGGGGGAAGTTATAGCTCTATTTACGGAAGCTCTACTTATGGATATGCTTCCATAAACCAACCCTCTGCTAACCTCTTTTACGGAGTAGATATAGATGCCCTCTTTAACTTCTACGAAAGAAATAACCGCACATTTGGGGTTTTTGCCGGTGTGATGATTGGGGGGAGTTCATGGCTTATGGGCAAAAGTACCACTCCAAATGATTGTCAATGGACAATAGAATCTAATTCCTCTAATCAATCTACCTGCACCACTATGAATGATAGCTACAGCTACGAGGCAGGACAAGTTAACAAACCCAATAGTGGAGGCAAAGCTACTTTCTCGCCCACTTTCGTGCAATTCATTTTCAATGTTGGTCTTAGAACTAACTTTACCAAACATCAAGGCTTTGAATTTGGTGTGCGTATCCCTACTATTGATGATCCCTATTACACGATTACAAATACTCTAGGTGGTGGCAATGGCTGGATGATGGGCGGTTTAGGTTCAAAAGAGACCATCACCTTTAGACGAAATGTAGCCCTCTATTGGAACTATGTCATTAACTTCTAAATCGTGGGTCTAGTTTTGACAAGTTGGGGGGGTTGGTGGCACTCAAACTTGTAAAAGGGTCGGCTAGCTACATGTAAGGGAGTGTGTTGTTCTCCTTGCACCCACAACGCGCCCCCATCGGGCATGCCATACACGATCGCTTGAGGATTGAGGGCTAAAAACTCGGCGATTCTCTCTTGGCGACTCTCTCCCTCATGATTAGCCGAGCCTGTGGGAAAATGCGGGTTAATTTGGTAGGGCACTAAATTTAAAGCCTGCAAACTAGGGGGGTGAGTGATGGGCATGTCATTGGTGGTGTGGATACTGGGGGTCGCCACATTAGAACCAGCCGACCAGCTCAAATAAGGCACGCCCGCTTTAACGCGCTCTCTAATCACCCCTAAGAGATCATGCGCATACAGCCCCTCTAAAAGCTTAAAACTATTCCCCCCATTCATGATAAAACCCGCGCAGGTGTGGATGATCTCTAAGCCTCTATGCACGCCCACCACCTCTATATCAAAATCTTTCAAGAGCACGCGCATGTTGGTTTCGCATTCTTCTTGACTCCTGAGCACACTCCCATAGGCGATTAGGGCGAGTTGTTTTCCTTTGAGGCGGTGGCGTGTGAAGAAAGTTTGAATCCAAGGCAGGGCGTATTCTAAAAATTTGCCCTGATAGAGCGCCCCTGAGAGCAAGAGTAAAGAGCTCATGTGTGGCTTTCTAATTGCACAACTCTATTCCAAGTGGCGATCACCGAGTCCGGATTGAGCGAGAGGGAGCTAATGCCCTGCTTGACTAGAAACTCTGCCACCTCAATGTAATCGCTGGGGGCTTGCCCGCAAATCCCACAATACTTGCCATGTTTTTGGCACGCCTCAATGGCGCGCTTGAACATCTCCAATATCACCGGGTTGCGCTCATCAAAGACATGGCTGACCAACTGCCCATCCCGATCCACGCCCAAAGTGAGCTGGGTTAGATCGTTGGAGCCAATGGAGAAACCATCAAAGAGAGACAGGAAGTCATCAGCCAAGATCACATTCACGGGCAATTCGCACATGATATAAATTTCTAGCCCATTTTTGCCCGACTCTAGCCCATTTTTGCGTAAAATTTCTAAGACTTTTTTAGCCTCCTCAATGGTGCGCAAGAAGGGGATCATAATTTTCATATTGGTTAGTCCCATCTTTTCACGCACCAAACACAGAGCCTCACACTCCCAAGCAAAGGCTTCTTTATACAAATCCGAGTAATAGCGACTCGCCCCCCTAAAACCTAGCATGGGGTTTTCTTCATGGGGTTCATACGCGCTCCCCCCTAGCATGCGCATGTATTCATTGGATTTAAAATCGCTGGTGCGCACAATCACCGGCTTAGGATAAAAGGCAGCGCTAATCATCCCCATCCCCTCGGCGATCTTTTTGACAAAAAAGTCCTTAGGGCTTGCATACCCGGCGATCAAATTCTCTAGTTGATCGCGCTCAGGCACGCTTTTATTATGGTGCAAATCCACCAGGGCTAGGGGGTGGGCTTTGATTTGGTTGAGCATGATGAGCTCCATGCGCGCCAACCCCACGCCGTGATTGGGTAATTGAGAGAATTTAAACGCCTTCTCTGGATTGCCAATGTTAAGATAGATTTTAGTCTTGGGTTCTTGCAGCGCGTCTAAAGCGATACGCTCCACTTCAAAGGCATGCGCGCCCGCGTAAATATAGCCCGTCTCCCCTTGCGCACAAGAAATCGTAACCTCCATGCCCGTATAAAGCGATTCGGTCGCCCCAATCGCCCCCACAATGGTGGGCACGCCAATCTCTCTAGCCACAATGGCGGCATGGCAGGTGCGCCCGCCCCGATTAGTCACCACCGCGCTCGCTTTTTTCATGATGGGCTCCCAATCTGGGTCGGTGTTGTCGGTTACTAAAATCTCGCCCTCTTTGAAAATATTCATGTGATCGAGACTATTGATCACGCGTACCTTGCCTATGCCAATCTTGCCCCCGATGGCTTTGCCCGTGAGCAAAACCTCTTTGGGCGCATTGCTTTTAAAATGGTATTTTTCATACACCTTAGCGCTTTGTTTGAGACTTTGGCTCTGCACGGTCTCAGGGCGCGCTTGCACGATGAAGATCTCCCCACTATCCCCATCTTTTGCCCATTCAATGTCCATAGGGCGGTACTGCCCGGCTTCTTTGGTGTAGTGCTCTTCAATGATAGCCGCATCGCGCGCGAGGTTCAAAATATCGCTATCACTCAAAGAAAAACTAGCTTGTTCTTTAGGGGTGGTGGGGATGGTTTTGGTGGGGTGTTCGCTCCCTCGACTCGCATACACAATTTTATTACTCTTATCACCCAGTTGGCGCTTAATAATGGGTTCTTTGCCTTGGGCTAGAGTGGGCTTAAAGACATAAAACTCGTCCGGATTGACCAACCCCCCCACCACGCTCTCCCCCAAGCCCCAAGAAGAGGTGATAAAGACCGCATCTTTAAAGCCGGTTTCCGTGTCAATAGAAAACATCACCCCCGCGCTCGCCTTGTCCGCGCGCACCATTTTTTGCACCCCCACACTCAAAGCCACCTTCAAGTGATCAAACCCCCTAGAAGCGCGGTAACTAATGGCGCGATCGGTAAAAAGCGAGGCTAGGCATGCCTTGATGTAGTGAATCAATTCTGTTTTGCCCTTCACATTTAAATAGGTGTCTTGTTGCCCGGCAAAGGAGGCATCGGGGAGATCCTCCGCAGTGGCAGAAGAGCGCACCGCGACATCGGCTTCACGCATGCCATATTCATCACTGAGCATTTTGTACGCCTGTAAAATCTCATCGCGCAAATCAGCAGGGAGGGGCGTGCCAAAGATGAGATCGCGAATCTGTTTGGAGCGCATTTTGAGCACATCTAATTCGGTCGCGTCCACGCCCTCCAAGAGGGCTACAATCTGTTCTTTAATCCCCCCTTTTTCTAAGAGATACCAATAGGCATCGCTGGTGATGGCAAAGCCATTAGGCACTTTAATGCCACTGGGCACGAGTTCTTGAAACATTTCCCCAATGCTGGCATTCTTGCCCCCAACTAAGGCGACATCTCTGTTATTGATCTCTTTGTAAAGTTTGATGTAGCGCATAAGACCCCTTTGTGGTGTGATGTAGAAATTATAACATGGGCGTATCTAGCCTAAGCTCTACCATGCCCCTAATGGCGTTGGTGGCATAAATTTTATCTGCCCGCTTCAAGTCCTCTAAACTCAACTCTTTAGGGGTGCAGTGCCCCGCCTCAACCAAGCGTGTAACTCCCACTCCCTTTAATAACCCTGCGCCAAATTTGGGGGTATAGAGTTGCCCTTCTAACTCTAAAATAAGATTGCTGCGCGCCCCCTCTGTAAGCCTCCCTTCAGAAGTGTAGTGCAACACATCAAAACAAAGCCCTTTAGCAATGAGCGCACGCGCTTCTTCATACCACGGGGTGTAGGTGGTTTTATGGGTTAAAAAATCATTATGGGGGTCTAAAGGTTTAGGAGCTAAGAGGAGTTTAGTACTTTTTGGGGGTTCTAGGGGGCTGTATTCTAGGCTATGACTGCCATCTTTATGCCACTCTAGGCGTAAAATCCCATCTTGGGTAGGTTGGTAGTGTTCTAGCCAACGATCATAGGTGAAGTTAAAATAACGCGCGCTATTTTTTAGACGCTGGGCGTGTAAATCTCTATGGCAAATTTCTAAGTGGCGCACGAGCATGGTTTCAATGAGGCTAAACTCCATTTTAGGCAGAATAAAGAAACTCTTTAGATGGCATTCTTGATACTCAGATTCTAGCTGGCTAGCCTGTGTTACCCCACTGCCCACGCACAAAGTGTAGGTTTGACTCTGCGCGGGCGCACACATGGTGCGGATAGGCACATTAAAGAGGGCTTGGTGTGCGTCCACTACCCCAATCGCCCCACAATACACGCCCCGATCATGCTTTTCTAAATCCTCAATCAAACGCATGCTTTTTTGTTTAGGTTCGCCGGTTACAGAGCTAGAGGGGAAGATCGCCTGCAAAAGGGGGAGAAGTTGGGGGTTTTTAAGCGTGCCCACTAAAGTAGAAGTCATCTGAAAGAGGGTTGGGTGCGCCTCTACTTCGCAAAGTTTGGTAACTTCTATATTGTGCGCGATTTGAGCGAGTTCTTGGGCGAATAAATCCACCACCATCGTATTTTCATGGCGGTTTTTAGGATCGCTTTGTAAAAACTCCCGGTTGTGTGCGTCTTGTTCAGGAGTAATACCGCGCGCGATTGTGCCCTTCATAGGTTTAACGCAGATGCTTTGTCTGCCATAATCCACATCAAAGAAAAGCTCGGGCGAAAAACTTAAGATAGTTTCAAAGGGGCTTGGTAAAAAAGCGCAATAAGGGGTGTGTTGGTTGCGCAAAACTTGCTCAAAAATGGCGCGGGGGGTGGTGTGGGTTTTAAGATGCAGGGGCAAAGTCAAGTTCACCTGCGCACATTCGCCATCTTCAAAGGATTTTTGAATCGCCTTGAATTGTGCGGCATAGGTGTTAAAGTCTATAGGTGTGTCAATTTGGGGGTAAAAAACCATGTTTTCTAGGGGCTTGGGGGTGTAGGTTTGCCTCTTGGCAAACTGGGTAAAGTAGGCGATGGGGGTGGTGCTTTTAGAGGCGCTTAGAGCGTGGTAATGCACATAACCTACGAAATAGCCGCTATGGCGTTGTGTGTCTATTTGGGCGAGCAAGTCCTGCAACTGCTTGCTATCAAAGGCACTTAAACTTTGCAAGGGGCTATGGTAATAAAACTCCCCAAAAATGGCTTCTTGCATCTCAATCCTTGTAGATGGCATGAAATTTTTCTAGCAAAAAGGCGGGGTTATAACCCATTTTGGCTTGGCGCAAACCCTCAATGCCTAAATCCTCTTCGCGATTGACTAGGGGGCAGTCTTTAAAGGCATGCGCTAGGAGTTGTTGGTTGATCATCTGATAAGCCCCGCGCACGCGTGGGTCGGCTTTTTCAATGTGAATCACCGCCATCTGTGCGCTGATTCTCTCCCCAAAACTCAAACCCACGATACGCCCTTCTACCACAATCACGCCCCCCTGTAATTGCAGCTCCTCAAAGACTTTTAGCGCGTTTAAAATCCCCTGATGTTCGTATTCTAAGGCTTCATCCACCTGCCCTAAGGCGCGCCATTCACGCAACGCGCTCACAATCTGATCGCGGTTGTGCGCGCTGATGGGCTCATAGGTGAAATGGGGATATTCCTTTAAAAAGGCGTTGAGATGATTCTTTTTTTTGTGAAACTTCTTGCCTTGTAGGGCGATGAGTTCGGCGGTGTGGTAGATATAATCAAAGCGATCCCGCTGAGGCTCAATGTCAAAGGCATGGGGCAAGAAACTCTCTAATTGCGCCCTTTGCTCTGTTTGCAAGGCTCTAAACTCTAAAACTTCGTGATGGGCTTTGGTGTGGGCTAAAAGCTCTGTAATTGCCCCCTTTTTATCCCCCGCCCCGATGGGGTAGAAATAAAAAGGGGGTTGTTTGGGGTATTGTGTGCGAATCACCACACAGCCACACACGAGGGCTAGGCGAATATCCCTAGCGCTTTGCCACAAATACAAATTGGTAAAATTCACATCCGACACGCTCAAGCTATCCTCTTGTAAATGCGTGTCTAGCAGCCCTTTTAGCTCTAAACTCAAGGGTTTAAACTCCACTTTTTCTCCGTGTAGTAGAATAAGCACCCAAGCATAGAGGCGCTAAAGGGGTGGGTAATTCTAGGTCTGCGTTGGCTTCTAGTAAGCACCCTAGTGGCGTGGCTGAAAAGCAGGGGTCCTTGCAAATCTTTAAAAGGGCTTGTACTTCTTGTTGCGCTGTGGGGGCAAACCACCACGCCTTGCGTGTGGGGTTGTTTTGTGCTAAAAAGCCAAAACGCCCCACCAACAAGCACCACACATTAGCGATTCTAAAGCTATGCGCGATTTCTAGGCGTTGTTGTGCAATATGCTCTGCTAAAGCTTTGAGCCCTTGCGCGTACGCGTGGCTAGCGCGCACCTCTAAAAGCCCATAATCCACGCCCTTGAGCAAAATCGCCTCAAAAAGCACTAGGGGATTGTAGAGTTTTAATTTAAACTTCTGCCCTAAAAGTCTTCTAGCCGTGCTGGTGTGGGCGCTAACCCCCACTTGTTCAGGATGGATTAGCCCCCTTGAGATGCCTAAAATCTCTGTATAAACGCTCTCTAATTGCCCCCCCACTTGGGCGTAAATTTGGGCTTCTCTAGCGGGGTTGTAGATGGGTAAGTTTTGGGCACGCTTGTGTTGGGCAATACGCCTAGCCACCTCAAAGCGTTTGGTGAGCAGGGCGCTAATTTGGGCATCCAGCGCGTCAATTTGGGCGCGTTGACTCTCTAGGCTGCTCTCCTGCAAACAGGCGCACTCATCTGCCACAAGGCTAGAAAACTCTTCTCTAGCCCTAATCACTTTGAGCACCCCCCCCTCTAGGGCGAGTTCTAAAATCTTAGGGCGGCTATTGTAATGGCTAGCCATGCTCGCCCCATAAGCCCCCACCTGCTTGAAGAGTAAAATATCCCCTCTAGCCACTCCTCTTAAAGCCACTCCCTTTAAAAAGCAATCTGTGCTCTCACACACTGGACCCACGATGTCATAGATCCCCTCTGTGCCCTCTTGGGCGTTAAGCACCTCTATAGAGTGGCGCGCCTCATAAAGCGCGGGGCGCAAAAAATCATTCATCCCCGCGTCCACCACCACAAAGTTTTTCTTAGCCCCGGGCTTGACATACTGCACTTGGGTTACCAACACTCCACTATCTGCTACAATCCTGCGCCCGGGCTCACAGATTAAGGTTAAGTCTAGTTTTTGCGCCGCGCTTTTAAGGGGCTGGGCGTAATCTAGGATACTAATAGCACCCCTCCCCTCATCCACGCCTAACCCCCCGCCCATGTCTAAAAACTTGAGTTCTACCCCGCTAGCGATCAAAAAACGCGCTAAGGCACTCATCTTTTGACTCGCCTCTTTGATTGGTTCTAACTCAATGAGTTGGGAGCCAATATGACAATGCAAGCCCACCGGTTCTAAAAAGGGGGATTGTTTGGCAAACATGAACATTTGCACGGCTTCTTTTTCCTCCACCCCAAATTTATTTTCCCATAGACCGGTGGAGATGTGGGGGTGGGTTTGCGCGTCAATATTAGGATTGATGCGCACGCTGATTCGTGCGGGGGTGTTGCTCTCTGTAGCGATGCGCTCGATGAGTCGCAATTCCTCAAAGGACTCCACATTCAAGAATAAAATCTTGCTCTCTAGGGCTTCTTGGATTTCGCTCTCTAGCTTGCCCACCCCGCTAAAGATGATCTTATAGGGGGGGATGCCCGCTAAAAGCGCCTTGCGCACCTCATAAATAGAAACACAATCCCCCCCAGCCCCCAAGCGCGCCAAATGGGCTAACAAGCTCAAATTAGAATTGGCTTTCAAGGCGTAACAGATGAGGGATTTAGCCCCGCTAAAGGCGTTTTTAAAGTCTAAAAACGCTGTTTTGATTTGATCAAAATCGTAGAGATAAAAGGGGGTGGGGTGTGTCGCCACAATGGGCGCGATGTCTAAATTCAAGAGATTTTCTTTGCTTCTAACGCCTTGAGCGCGTGCGCTTCCCCAATTTCAAAGGCTTTTTTATTCAGCTCTGCCACTTTAGCGGGCACTTTGGCAACCATCGTTTCAATCACTTGGGCGCGATCCACGCAATCCATGAGGGTGATAGTGATGGCTAGGGCGACCACAGATTGGGTGATGATATTGCCCACCTCATCTTTGGCGATGCTGATAATGGGGATTTTATAGAGTTTAAACTTGGCTTCATCCTCTGGGGTGGGGTGTACTAAGTTGGGATCAACCACCACCACGCCCCCCTCTTTGACATCGCCTTTAAAGAGGTTGTAGCTGCTTTGCGCCACAGAGAGCATAAAATCAATCTCTCCCTCTTTGGCATAGGGGTAAATGATCTGTGCAGCGCTCAAAATAATGTCCACTTTAGTAGGACCGCCCCTCACTTGGCTCGTGTAGGTAGAGGTTTTAGTGCCAAAGCCCCCGCTAGCGATCTTAGCTTCGGCTAAGATTTCCCCCGCCAACAAGACCCCCTGCCCGCCCACGCCTGTAAAACGCAATTCTAAACTCATGGCTAGCTCCTCTCTTTCTTAGAAGCTTTGGCGATCACGCCTTCATAAGCCTGACAATACTCCATTTTAGAAGTGTCTTGTTTGAGTACACCAGTGGGGTACTTGCCCTCCCTCTCCTCAGGGCTTAACGCCTCGTATTGGCGTTTGCTCACCAAGCGGGATTGAATCCATGCCAAAGTTTGAGCCGCTTCGCCCATCTTGTTTTTGCGCCCCAAATTGATATGGCAATTGCTATGCACATCCACAAAGCTAAAGCCCTTATGGCTAAAGCCCTCCGCTAGCGTGCGCTCCAATCTTTTAGGGTCTAACACACTCTCGCGCGCGACAAAGCTCGCCCCGGCTGCCATCGTGATTTCACAGGGGTCAAAGTGGTTATCAATATTGCCACTTTGGGCGGTAACCGTCCACATCCCATTAGGGGTGGTGGGGGAGGTTTGCGAATTGGTGAGTCCATAGATGAAGTTATTGACCAATACCAAGTTCAGATCAATATTGCGCCTGCAGGCATGGATGGTGTGGTTGCCGCCAATGGCAAAGCTATCCCCATCTCCAGAAACCACGATGACATGTTTGTTAGCATTGGCTAACTTGATCCCGGTGGCGTAAGCCAACGCGCGCCCATGTGTGGTGTGCACGGTGTTGCAATTCACATACGAGCTCATCCGCCCGCTGCACCCAATCCCACTCACCAAGCACACATCGTCCATATTCCAGCCCAAGCTATCAATGGCGCGGATAATGCACTTCAAGATCACCCCATCCCCACAGCCCCAACACCATAGCGTGGGGGTTTTATCCACACGCAAATACTCATCATAATTAAACGCCATTTATAGCTCCTTTATTTTGCGCGCGATCTGTCTGGGGGTAAAAGGTCTGCCATCGGCTTGTAGCAACGCCTCCACTCTGCGACCCATAGCATGCTCAATTTCTAAAACATACTGCCCCTTATTGAGCTCGACCATGAGGATTTTTTCAAACCTTTTACCCAATTCTTCTAGCTGTTTGCGCGGGCTAGGCCACAGAGTGAGCGGGCGAAAAAAGCCAACTTTCTTAGCATACCCTTGCGCTTTTAAATCCCTTAGGGCTTCTTTGATAGCCAGCGCGCTAGAACCATAGCCAATAATAAGCACCTCTGCGTCCTCTAAATCCATCTCTTCATTTTTGCTAAGAATGTCTAATTTAGAGTCAATCTTATGAAAGAGTCGCTCGATGAGCGCGCCCCCAATTTGGGCATCTTCGGTGGGGAAACCAATGGGTCCATGGTGTAGCCCCGTGATGTGGTAGCGGTATCCCTTAAAAAAGGGGTTGAGAATGGCTGACTCGTCCATGGGCACGCCATAAGGTTGGTAATCCTTAGGGTCGCCCTCAAAGACGCGCCGATTCACTATGCCCTCTTGCACCTCCTGTAAATCGGGTAATTGCACCCTGCCATACATGTGTCCAACAGTCTCATCTAAAAGCAAGAACACCGGAGTCATGAGCATTTCTGCCAAATTGAAAGCGCGGATCGTTTCGCTATAGATTTCTTCTAAATTGCCCGGAGCCAAAGTTACGGATTTAAAATCCCCATGAGAGGGGTGTTTTAAAAAATTCACATCCCCTTGAGCGACCCTTGTGGGCATCCCTGTAGAGGGACCTGAGCGCATGACATCCACGATCACAAGGGGGGTTTCTGTCATGAACGCATAGCCGATCTGTTCTACTTTGAGAGAAATCCCCGGCCCTGAGCTAGCTGTCATCGCCTTCACCCCGCTCATGCTAGCCCCTAGCGACACACACACCCCCCCAATCTCATCCTCCATTTGGATAAAATGCCCCCCGTGAGCGGGCAAGAGTTTGCTCATCGCATGCATGATGTCTGAGCTAGGCGTGATAGGATAGCCTCCAAAGAAGCGACAACCCGCCTCAATGGCGGCTTTAGCGACTAAATCATTGCCATCAGAAATCACCTCCCTCATTGACCCCTCCCCTGCGCAATCGATTCTTCTAAAAGCATGTAATGATTAGCCCGCACTCTCACGCCTCTCTCTTCTGCCTCTTTGGACACTTTAGCAAATTTAAACTCTTTCTTCTCCGCGACATAAATGGCAAAGTCCGGACACCCCAATTCGCATTTACAACACCCAATGCAACTTTCTGGGTAAGCCACCTTAGCGACCTTGCCTAGAATATGATCCAAGCGCACACCCATGCCAAGCACCCCAGCCGGACACACCGACACGCATAAATCGCAACCCTTGCAACGCGCCTCATTCACCCAAACGGGCACGCCTTGGGGGGCTACCATCTTAGACATCAACACTCCTTGATAGACAGACAGATTTGGAGGCTCGATCTTAGCATTTTAATACTAAATTGCAACTAACAAAGAAGTTCAAGATACATCCAAAGAAAATAAATAAAAAAGTTAAAATCACGAATACAAAGGCAGGTGTACCACTTTGACATGCCCTACATCTTTGATTTTTTTTGCAAAGACTTACCTCTAAAAATTGAAATTATAGACATAGTTGCAGTAGAAAGAAACATCACGCCTAAACCCTATTTGTTCTTTATAGACTCCCGCTTGCCCGTAATTGGTGGCGGTAGTGGCATAGTAATTCAAGATAGGTAATAAAGGGATACGCATACCAACTTCAAAACCATTATGGCGATCAATATTGCTTCTAAAGCCAAAATTCAAGGGCAGTTGAAAATAGCTAGTGCCCATATGCACTTGACATGCGCTATCGTTTTTGCAATTAGTAATCATTGTTTTAAGAGTCGAACTATTCGTACTCCACGAAGTACCTATAAGCATCAATCCAAAGAAAATCCCATGTGTGCGTGTGCTATCTGTATTTTCAGAGAAGTTATATAAGGCATCAACACCCACGCCATAAGCAAAGTTATTCACACTATAGGCTCCTTTGCCCACTCTGCCCCCGTTATAGCTAAAGCTACCATAATAACGCACCCCCCAGCGCCTTTTTTTACCAAAGAATTGTTTATAGCCAACCTGCATATCTACACCGTAGAAATTGACATTTGCATGGCGGTATTGCATGGCAGAGAGAAATTTTTTAGTGGTGCTGGTGTGTACATTGAAAAATTCTGAGCGGTTGTTTTGATAATATTTTTGCAGGGCTATTTGGGCGGCTTGTGCGCCGGCTTGGGTGCCACCTATGGAATTTAAGAGAGCATCCGTGATATTTTTTCTATTATCTGGTACAACAAGCTTATCTTGATTCACGCTTGTGAGTGCGCTGAATAGTTGGTTTGAAAGCGTGCTAGCTGCGTTTTCTAAGCTGCGCATTTGTGCCTGCAATTGTTCAAAGGTAACATTGCCGGTTATAAAAGTGTCTCCTAGCACACTCTTTGCCTCTTTTTCAAGTACACTAAATTGATCCACGTCTATTTTAACCTGGGGACTTTGTCCTAAATTTTGCACTGCAATATCACTAGAAAGAGTGCTTAGTGCATGGAGTAGAGCACCTATAGCTAAAGCAGGATTATCGCGGTTAGCTTGGTCAAAATACTCAAGTGTGGAAGATACCCAAGCATTTATTAAGCTAGGTCTGTTATCCGAGTAGTTAGTTTTATCTACCTGAATATTCATATCAGCCTGTCCATTCCATGATGCGATATTATTAAGCGCATTGGACACATTTGTATAGGGGTTATTTTTGGAATCGGGAAATTGGATTGTAGAAGCTTGAGGTATATGTCCACCTGCCCCACCCCATGGAAAAACATCGCTGATTTTTATTGTTTTTGGGGTGAATGTTTGTACTTCTTGAATGCCCTGCTTGCTGGTCCCATTGGCTTGGATACCATGAGAATACTGAAAACCCACTTGCGCATAAAAGCCACTATTCTCTGCACTCAAACATCCGAGTACTGCCACTACACTAAGCCACCTCAAAATATGCACAATTCCACCTTTCAAGATTTAAAGAAAAAAATCGCTAAGAGAAAACAAGCTACAGCCGCTCTTAACCAATAAGAGACCAAGATTTCTAAATGCAAAAGATTTTTTAAGCGGACCGGTAAAGCCAACCCTGAGTGAGAGACCTGGAGAAGCCGCTTGCTTGAGGTGATACTAGCGTTGTTAACTTAAAGAGAGCTTGTATTTTCTCATTTTTTGCCTTTTTTGAAAAAATTACTCTACTTGCTTGGGCTCACCATCGTTGGGGGCAACTTTGGGGGGCTTATGGTAGTGTTTATGTTTCGGAGTGGAATTGGTGGAGCTGGCAGGACACTGACAGCACCCATTTAAATATAGTAACGATACACATAGAAAGGCTAAATTCTTACTCATGTTCTTCCTTTTCACACGCTTTCACACGCCAAAAAATACTTCTAAAGGATAGGATTTATCCATCATCTTAAGGTCTAAATAGGCGTTGATAATCATAAACTCATCTTTAGGGTGTGTGCTCAAGCGTTCGCGCACTTGATCGATCATCTCTAAATCCAATAAAATATAAAGAAGTCCTCTTTCGGCACGCTCATCCTGAGTTGCCAAAAATTCAAAGAATTTAAAGCGCGCGTCAGGGGCAAGAAGAATCTTAGTCTTTTTAGCTAATTGTAGATAATCTTGACTTTCGTAGCCAACTAGTGTACATAAACGCGCTATAGTTTCTTGATTTAATGTAGTTTTACCGCGTAGATACGCCTCCAAAAGATGGGCTAAAACTTCCCGATCTATAAGCTTTTCAGCATTCTTAAGCACCTTTGGCAGTTCTTTGTTAGAGCCCCGCTCGATGATAGCAATCAGAGCATGCTGTTTGATTTCTGTACTGAAGGCATCACTTTTAAGAACCTCGTGGGCGCGCTTGAGATCCTGTCGGATTTGGTTGTGTAGATTATGAATGTAAAAAGGATTCTGAGGCGAGAAATCGTATTTGTGTAGATCAACAGCGTGTTCCTCATTGATATCTTGGTAATAGGTAAACAGCCGATCAAGTTTTTCATACCCACTCTCAGGAGTGTTGGGGTCTGCTTGCAATTTGAAGCGTGCTAGGATTTTGGAAAGCGTACCAAAAAGTGAATTGTGGTAACTTGCCTTAATAAAAGTATTTTTAGTGTCTTGATCCATGATCTGACGCACCAGTTTTTCCATATCGCGCCGCTCGTTGTAGCGTGCAAACAGGTTCATCAAACTTCCCCCAAGCACAAAAAGCAGAGTGAATCCAAAAAAAAGCAATACAATTCCTACAATCCAAAGCGCAATGGGCAAATCAAATATGCTTGTAGAAATAGAAAGGGCAAAGTGGTTAGGGGCAATGCCGTGTACATACCAGCCCAACGCAATGACGAATAACAAGGTAAAAGCGGTGTAATAGCGTAATTTCATGGTTTCCTCCGAAATGCAGATTATAGCTTAAAGTGGCTAATAGCCCTATTTATGGTAAGGATGGTGGTTTAAGAGACTCAAAGCTCTGAAAATCTGTTCACATAAGACAAGCTTGGCGATCTCATGGCTGAAAGTGAGCGCGCTCAATGAGAGAGAGGTGCATTGATTTAAAAATTCAGGAGCAAATCCAAAAGCTCCCGCGATGAAAAAATGCACGCGTGCATGCCCGGATAGAAGTTGGCTAAAACTCTCGCTGGTGTAACGATTGCCCATAGGGTGCAAAGCAAGCGCCAAAGTGTTTGCCCTAAGGTAGGGTTGCAGGGCTTTAGTGTAACTTTGTTTAGTGTGTACACCTTTGGGATTAATATCTAACACGCTTAGCTTTGCGCCAAATTGCTGGCATTGGCGTTGGTAATGCACAACCAGAGGTGTGAGTTTAGGGTTGGGTTTGGCGATAGCATAAATATAGTAGGTCATGCGTGTGTCAGCATGCCCACTAGATCACTGATACTCTGTTTTAGATCTTTGCGCTCAATAATCATGTCGATGAGTCCGTGTTCTAATAGAAACTCTGCACTCTGAAAGCCGTGTGGCAATTCCGCACCAATCGTTTGCTTGATAACTCTAGCCCCCGCAAAACCAATCATTGCGCCGGGCTCAGCGATGATGAGATCGCCCAAAAAGGCAAAGGATGCGCTCACGCCCCCAAAGGTAGGATCTGTTAAAAGCGAAATAAAAGGCAATCTGGCCTCTGAGAGTTTGTTGAGCGCAGCACTAGTTTTAGCCATTTGCATGAGCGAATAGGTAGATTCCTGCATTCTAGCCCCCCCGCTAGCTGACACAATTAAAAGGGCTTGAGATTTTTCCACTGCGCGGTTGATAGCGCGTACGATTTTCTCCCCCTCCACTGAGCCCAAAGAACCCCCCATAAACGCAAAATCAAAGACTACAATTTGCATGCCAATCCCATGGATTGCACCCTCTCCGCTAATCACAGAACTAGGGCGCCCTGTTTTGGCTTGGTATTTTTTGACCCGTTGTTTATAACTCTCTTTGTCGACAAAATTTAGCGGATCAACGGGTTTAAGTTCCTTATCAAATTCGACAAAAGTATCCGGATCGCAGAGAAAATCGAGGCGATCATTAGCCCCCATTCTAAAATGGTAATGGCATTTCAAGCAAACATGGTGTTTGGCAAAAACCTCCTTATAATACATCAGGGCACTACACTGGGGGCATTTGATCCAATGACTAGGCATATCCTGTTTGGAAGCCTGTACCTTGTTTTTCTTCAAATTTTTTAGAAAATCTGTTAGACCCATATCACCACCTTAAAAAGAGTTAGTAGTGCTATGTTATCACATTTTTAATACATTTGATCTTGACAAAGGCTTGTAAATAGTGTAATATTGCCTTTTGTGCGAATGACCCGTTAGCTCAGCTGGTAGAGCAATTCCCTTTTAAGGAATGGGCCGCTGGTTCGAATCCAGCACGGGTCACCAAGGCTCCTTCATCTAGTGGTTAGGATACCACCCTTTCACGGTGGTTACAGGGGTTCAAATCCCCTAGGAGTCACCACTTAGGTCGCTTAGCTCAGTTGGTAGAGCGCCACCCTTACAAGGTGGATGTCATAAGTTCGAGTCTTATAGCGACCACCATGGAGCGGTAGTTCAGCTGGTTAGAATACCTGCCTGTCACGCAGGGGGTCGCGGGTTCAAGTCCCGTCCGTTCCGCCACTCTCTATAATCCCTTCTCAAAATTAGACCCCTTCATCTAGTGGCCAAGGATACCACTCTTTCAAGGTGGAAACGGAAGTTCAAATCCTCCAGGGGTCGCCACTACCTAGGACATTCTAAAAAGAGATCGAAAGTCGCTTTGTTGCGCAACTCGCGCTTAAAATCTAAGTTAATAGTGATTTCTTTGCTTTGAGCAAATGTGTCAATAAGCTGCTTGCTGATCACCACGCGACAACCAGTTGTGTTAAATTTATAAGGAATCTTATCAATAACAATCTCAAAACGCGTGGGGGTTTTTGGCTTAAGGGCATAGCGTTGGTAGGAAGTGTTGATGCTAGCTTCAGCTTCGGGTTTTTGTGAATATTTGTAGGTGTTAATGCGCCCCTCTATGTTGGTGATTTTCGTTGCTGCATTGTTAAGAGAGAAGATTTGGGTTTGTCTTTTGGTCAGGAAAACTTCTCCTTGCATAAATTTTTGCAATTGGAAAGAATGAATTTCTAAAAATAATTTGCCATGGGATTCTTCAATCCCTACATCTTTTTCACTTAGAGGATAATAATTTTCTTGAGAAAACACGACCTTTTTAGGACCTTCTTTTTTAATCTTAATGGTTCGCTTGGTTGTGGCGCTGGCAGATGTATTGCCAGTAGACATGGCATTATCGCGATTCACCGTGTTAGTGATGTCTTCTTTGTAATTGAAATTATAATTAATTGGTTGGTTTGTGTAGGGTTGTTTGGTGCATCCAAGAGAGCCTAGAGACACAGCAACACCAATTATGGCAACACTATAAAGATTACAAGCATCAAGCACCCCGGACACTTTTCTCATCAAAAAACCCTTCTTAAGTTTTAAAGCTTATAATAGGTTACTATGTCTTAATTATAGGGGTTTTAATAAAACTTCATGCTTAAAGCAAGACCTAAAGATACAGGCTCGTAATGCACAAGATCGCCATCGTGGGTAGACCCAATGTGGGGAAAAGCTCTTTGTTCAATTGCCTTAGTAAAACTAGAAATGCAATCACTTCTGCGCTCGCGGGCACGACTAGGGACATTAAAAAGCAGATCATTGATCTAGAAGGACACCCTGTAGAGTTGTGGGACACGGGCGGGTTTGACCCCACACATGCATTAGGCACGCAGATTTGCCAACACAATCTACAGACGCTCCATACATGCGATTTAGTGCTCTATGTGGTAGATGGCAAGATACCCCCCCAAGAGGAGGATAGATGCCATTTTTACAAAATCCAGCAACGCGTCAAAAAGTGTTTTTTGCTCGTCAACAAGATTGATAATTGTCAAGAGCAGAATGAAGCCTATGCCTTTGGCAGTTTTGGGGCTTTGCAGATGTTTTTTCTCTCTGCTAGCCACAGACGCGGGCTTAAGACACTCATTCAGGCCATTCTTGCCACTCTCCCCCCATCAGAAAACCTAGCCCTCTCATCAGACACACCCCGTATTCAAGTGGGCATTATTGGGCGGGTGAATGTGGGCAAAAGTTCGCTGCTCAATGCATTAGTGCAACAAGAACGCGCTTTGGTTTCAGACATCGCGGGCACGACCATTGATCCGGTGGATCAAAGTGTCATGCATGCCGGTCAAGAGATTTGTTTTGTAGATACGGCCGGGTTGCGCCAACGATCCAAGATTGCAGGGCTAGAGAAATACGCTCTCGATCGCACTTCCAAAGTGCTAGAACAATCCCAAATTGCGCTATTGGTTTTAGACGCGAGCGCGCCCTTTGTAGAACTAGATGAAAAAATCGCCGCTTTGGTAGAAAAGCACCGCTTAGGGGTGGTCGTGGTGCTCAACAAATGGGACATGCGACACGCCAGTTTTGAAACCATCATAGAGAGCTTCCAACACAAATTTAAATTTTTACACTATGCCCCTGTGCTCACCACCAGCGCGACTAGCAAGCGCCATATCCACGCGCTTAAGGATAAGATTTTAGAAGTTTACGAGCATTTTTGTATGCGCATTTCTACCAGCACGCTCAACCAAGTCATCACAGAGGCGACCCAAAGACACCCCCTGCCTAGCGACCATGGCAAGATTGTGCGCATTTACTACAGCACACAATTTAACACCAGTCCCCCCCAAATTGCCTTAGTGATGAATCGCCCTAAAGCCCTGCATTTCAGTTACAAACGCTACCTCATCAACACCCTAAGGGCGCGCTTTGGCTTTTTGGGAACACCCATTATTTTGAGTGCGCGCGATAAGAAACAAGCAATCGAGTCCTAATGCAATACCTTATCGATTTTTTGCAAGTCACAGACATTAAGCAGGCGCGCATTTTCTATGCACTCAAGTGCGGAGTGGAAGAAGCCTTGATCCTGCAGTACTTGACTAAAGAATATCTTAAAGGGCATGTAGAGATAGAGGTTTTGCCCCTTTTAGAAACTTTGTTTGAAGTCCATGATGACCAAATTCTAAGCTATCTCAGACATGTTAAAAATCTCTTAGAACTCGAATGGATCATTCAGGAAAAACGCGCCAAACGCCAAGAGATTCTCCTCTTAGAGCTCCTAGATGGTTGCATTGCCTTAAGTCCAGCGTTTTTAAAATTAGTTGAAGAAGGGCATAGCGCCCACCCTTTCTTAGATACTAGTCCTTATGAGGATCATCTAGATTATTTTAACGATTGGTTTTTTAAAATCGATTTGTTGCGCAAATTACAACGCCAAAAAACTCCCCAAGCCAGTGCGCATGCCCAGCAGCAATTAGAACTCTTGGAGCACAAGATTAAGGCACGCACAGAGTGCACTCAAAACCCTCTGTCCATTCAAAAATTTCTCCACAAACACGCCCTCAATCCCAAAGAGATCATCCTCTTTTTTGCCCTGCTCAAGAGTGAGTATTCTGAGGATTATAGCAAAGAAGAGGGTTGTGATTTTAAGAGTTTGCTGGATTTGCTCAGTGTAGATGGAAGTGCACGCCAAAGTAATGCAGCATTACTGAGTCCTCATGGCGCACTGATTAAAAAAAACATCATGGATTTTGAAGAATTGCTCGATCCCTTTGACCGGGGCATGGTTAGACAATATTTTTTACAAGAATGGGTTTTAAGTGCAATCACCGCGCCCAACCCTCATATTAAAGGGCGTGCCACACTCAAACACATTCTTAAAGACAGCGATATTTTTGAAGCCTTAGAATCTAAGGTAGGCTTAGATTCGGTGATCTTAAGTCAAAAAACTAAAGAGACTCTAGAGATTTTATGCAAGCAGATGGAGTCTAGCATGCAGGCGCGCCTCAGGGCATGGGGTATTAAAAGTGGAACACGCCATCATATCCAAGCTAAAATTATCTTCTATGGACCTCCGGGTACGGGCAAGACGATGAGCGCACTTGCCTTAGCCAAAAGTCTTAAAAAAGAAGTGCTATGCTTTGACTGCTCTAAAATTCTCTCCATGTATGTGGGCGAATCGGAAAAAAATGTCCGTAGGATTTTTGATGACTATTACAAGATCGCCAAGCAATGCAAAAACCCGCCTATTTTGTTTCTAGACGAAGCCGATCAATTCTTGAGTACGCGCACCACCGCCGGGAGCGGTGCCGATAAAATGCACAACCAAATGCAAAATATTTTTTTGCATCAGATTGAAAAATTTGAGGGCGTTTTAATCGCCACC
The DNA here is from genome assembly GCF_900197685.1 of Helicobacter baculiformis. Classification (GTDB taxonomy): domain Bacteria; phylum Campylobacterota; class Campylobacteria; order Campylobacterales; family Helicobacteraceae; genus Helicobacter; species Helicobacter baculiformis. Next base: position 30,253 of record NZ_FZMF01000008.1, read on the forward strand.
ACCAACCTCTTAGAAACCCTAGACACCGCTTTTTCACGCCGCTTCAACCACAAGATCGAATTCAAGCCCCCCACCTTTGAACAACGCGTGCAGCTATGGCAACAACACTTGCCCAAAAATGCCCCCTATGCCCCCCCTCACACGCTAAAAAGTCTTGCTCACGCCCTCGCACGCCATGCCTTAAGCGGGGGACAGATTGCCTTAGTGGTGAGAAACACCGCCTATAAAGTCGCCACCTATACCCAGCCTCTTTTTACCCTAGAAGATTTCTTAGCAGAGATTAAAAAAGAGAAGCAAAGCAATTTTGAAGGGGTCAAAAATATCGGCTTTGGAGTGTAATCTCCCTTTTTAAAAATTTTTTTAAAGGAATTCTATGAAATTTGTCATTGCTAAAACCCAACTAGAAAGTGCACTTAAAGATTTGATTGCGTTCACCGATAAAAAGGATCTAAGTAATATTACTTCCCATGTGTGTATTGAGGCAACACAAAATGCATTGGTATTTCAGGCGAATGATTTGGAAATGGGTTTGTGTTTAACCTTAAACATCAGCGCGCAAGAGGAGGGTAGTGCAACATTAAACGCTAGGCATTTACTAGACATTGTTTCTAAGTTGGAGTCAGGCGATTTATTGCTAGAGCGCAAAGAGGACTTTGTACATGTAAGTTTTAAGCGTTCTAAATTCAAGTTACCCCTCTTTGATAAAACACATTTTCCTGAATTTCCCACATACGCACACTTGCCCTCTGTGCATTTTAGCGATACCTCTTTGGGGGATCATTTTAAAAATCTTGCTCAAGTGATCACAACTAATGCCTCTAAATACGAATTTACAGGTATGCTTTTGGCATTGCAAGAAAATTTAGAGTTGGTTGCCACAGACACAAGACGGCTTTCTTTGGCGCAGATGGAAGTGGAGGGCTTAGCTACAAACACACGCACAGAATTTATTCTCCCCAAACGCGCCGCCTTAGAGATTGTCAAACTCTTTAAAGGGGATTTTGAGATGTTTTATGAGCCTAAGGTTTCTGATGATTCTAGGGAATCTAGCATGCTTTTCTTCAAAAATGCTTCGATGGTACTTTTTTCTAAACTCATTAGCGGGAAATACCCCAGTTATCAGGCTATTATTCCTACAAGCTTTACCCATCAAATAGAATTAAATACCCAAGATTTTAAAGAGGCAATCAAGATTACTCAAGCTTTAAGTCCGACCACCAAGATCAGCTTTTATCCGGACAAAATCGAATTCGAATCCCTGCAAACTGAAAATCTCAGTTCTGGTTCAACCTTTATTGAAGCGAGCACCCCCCTAGAGGACTTTGTGATCCACGCCCATGCACGCCATCTATTAGACGCTCTCAACGCCCTTTGCACCCCCACTTTCGAGCTTTGTCTTAACGATCAAAGCGCTCCCTTTGTGATTCAGAAAAATTCTTTTACGACCATTATCATGCCTGTAGCGGTGTAATCAGCATTCTTCGGAGCACAATAACAACACCCACCGTGGGCTGAAACATGGTTTCTTCTCAGGGGATGTTCAAGCCAAAACTTATGTTAGTGTAGATTCTAAGTATTTCGTATGGATTTTATTCTGTCTAAAATCTGGGTTGTCTAACATGGCAATATGGAAAGGAATTGTTGTCTTAATACCCTCTACGCGAAACTCTTTAAGAGCGCGCTTCATCTTTAAAATAGCCTGATCACGATTTGGTGCATGCACAATGAGTTTGCCGATCATTGAATCGTAAAAAGTGGGCACACGATAACCTGCATAGACATGAGTGTCTAGGCGCACACCAATGCCTCCCGGAGCAATCCAAGTTTGGATCGTGCCCGCACTGGGATAAAAATTTTGCGGATCCTCAGCGGTGATACGACATTCAATGGAATGCCCTTGACAAGAGATTTCTTCTTGAGCAGGCAGGGATTCGCCTTGAGCAATTCTAATCATCCACTCTATGAAATTAAGTCCACTTACCATTTCGCTCACTGTGTGTTCCACCTGCAAGCGTGTGTTCATCTCCATGAAATAAAAATCCCTGCCATTGCTGTCTAGCAAGAACTCAAAAGTCCCTGCACCCACATAGCCAATATGTCTAGCAGCTTTAGTGGCGGTTTCTAAGAGTTTGGTACGCACCTCTGCACTTAAGACCATCGCCGGGGTTTCTTCAATGAGTTTTTGTTGTCTTCTTTGGGTAGAACAATCACGCTCGCCCACATGCACAACATTACCATGTTTATCTGCTAAAATCTGCACTTCGATGTGTTTGGGATCTTTGATAAATTTTTCAATGTAAACACTTCCATCTCCAAAGGCACTTAACGCTTCTGTTTCTGCAGCAAGGTAGAGATTTTTTAGCAGACTGGGGTCTTCTACCACACGCATACCGCGCCCTCCACCCCCATTAGCTGCTTTGATAATGATGGGGAATCCAATGCGTTGAGCTACTTCCAGTGCCTCATCACACCCCCGCAAGATTCCCTCACTTCCTTCAATGACAGGCACGCCAGCCTCGCGCATCACCGCTTTTGCTTTAGATTTATCACCCATGAGTGTCATGACTTGCGCGCTCGGACCGATAAATTCTAAGCCATGATGAGAGCAAATTTCAACAAAATTTTGGTTTTCACTTAAAAAACCATAGCCGGGGAAAATAGCATCTGCTTCAAAAAGCTCGGCAGCACTTACAATAGCCGGAATATTAAGATAACTTTCACTAGATTTTGCCCCCCCAACACACACTTTTGCATTAGCAATATTAAGATAGTGCGCGTCTTTATCGGCAATCGAATAGATAGCAATGGATTGTTTATTCATTTCAGCAATGGTTTGAATAGCACGCAACGCGATTTCGCCACGATTGGCAATTAAAATACGCTGCAAAGATTTGGTTTTAGGTTGCTGCATAGGAAACCTTTAAAGTTTTTCAATCTTGACAAGTTGCGTGCCAAATTCTACTGCTGTAGCATCCTCTACCTCGATGGATAGCACCTTGCAATCGCATTCAGCTTCGATTTCGTTCATAATTTTCATCGCTTCTACAATGCCGATCGTTTGCCCCTTTTTGATAGTGTCGCCGGGATTGACATAAGGACTTGCACCCGGTGCAGGACAGCGATAAAAAGTACCTACCATAGGTGATAATATATAATCTTCCTTAGCATCCTTAGAAACACTGGCTACCCCCGCCGTGCTATTTAAGGCACATGTACTTGCTGTAGGGGATTGGATCAGGGGGGCAGAAGTTTGGGGGGAAGGTACAACACTAGGAATTTGAGCATCAAGTAACCCTACGCTCTTCTTAGCACTCCTGTCTAAGATGAGCTCTAAATTTTCTAATTTGAGCTTCATATAACTAACATTGCTCTTGTCAAAAGAACTTATGATCTCCTGTATATCGCCGAGTTTCATCGATTGTCCTTAAAAATTTGAGTTGGAATGGCTGGGATCAGCTGTAGTATAATAACATGATTTTAAGTGTATGAAGGGATAAGCTATGGGTTTGAAAGCGGATACTTGGATTGAACGCATGAGTGTGGAGCACGCAATGATTGAGCCTTTTTGTGCTCAGCAGATTTCTAAAGGTGCGATTAGTTACGGATTGAGTAGCTATGGGTATGATATCCGTGTAGGTGCAGAGTTTTTACTCTTCGAACCTCAGGAGAATGGCGTGGTTGATCCTAAGAACTTTGATTCTAAACTGGTACGCCGCGTGTATGCGGAAGATTTTGTCTTGATACCTCCTAATGCCTTTGCCCTTGCACATAGCATTGAGCGCATCAAAATGCCCAAAGACGTCCTGGCAATTTGTTTAGGCAAAAGCACTTATGCACGCTGTGGAATCATTGTAAATGTTACCCCTTTCGAACCCGAATTTGAGGGGCATATTACAATCGAGATTTCCAACACCACCTCACTGCCAGCTAAAGTCTATGCTAACGAAGGTATCGCGCAAGTGATTTTCTTGCAGGCAGACAGCGTATGCGCAATAAGCTATAAAGACAAACAAGGCAAATACCAAGGGCAAAGCGGAATAACCCTGCCCAAGATAAGCTGAACACCACGCACAAAGGCGGGTGGTGTCTAAAGGAAGACTCTCCTCAGCGCCTAAAAGGTGTAAACATAGTTAACATACCATGCGTAGTGGCGCTTCATGTTCATGTTGGAATATATTTGCTGTGGCACCATAGGGAACTTAATGCCAGCCTCAAAGGCAGAATGCTTCATAATGCGCACACGCCCGCCCACTTTAAAGAGAAATTGAAAAGCAGTGTGGGAGAAATTAGCGTAAGTCCATGTGGTGCCTGCGAGTTGAATACCCCCTACTAAACCAACTGAGAAGGGATCTGTGGCGATGAAATTTACAATCGCATCTGCTGCACCACCATAGGTGTACAGATTCCATTTATCACTATTGGTAGCTCCCCATTGATTGCTGTTGTTCCAATCTAGGAAGCTATAAATGCGCCCACCAAACCACTTATTAACAAAACCAACGCCCCCTGCTTGAAAACCTAGCCCATAGATAGGGAAGCCATGAGAAAGAGGTGCTTTATACGCTCCGGCCTTACCTTGTTGATATCCAAGTCCCATGAAAAACCCATTGGTTTCCTCTGCCTGTACTACTTGAGTTGCACCCATCGCCATTAATGTTGCTAGCGCCAAACCTTTTGCTTTGATCCTAAAAGCCATGAAAACTCCTTTATAAAAATTAAGATACGAGGCAGATAAGCTAAAAACGTTCCACTTTACAGCTTAACAACCCATATACTACATCGGCTAAAAGCCCACTCTAGGGTAAACGAAAACCATTAATAAAAAATAAACCAAGCCAATCCCACTTTTGAAGATAACGAAGCGAACATACCGAAGCGAAGAAAGCAGGAAAATTAAGACAAGAAAGCATATATGGCTCCAGATGTAGGATTCGAACCTACGACCAAGCGGTTAACAGCCGCCTACTCTACCGCTGAGCTAATCTGGAACAAGAAAGGCACATTATACATCATTTGTTGAATGTTTGTCAAGGCATTTACTTTAGTTTTCTCTTAAGTTTGGTTTGCTATGATGAGTGCCCTATATCTCATCATAGAAAGGGTTAAAGTGTCTCTTTTAGTCAGTCAAGAGTGTATTGCTTGCGATGCGTGTCGTGAAGAGTGTCCTACAGAGGCTATCGACGAGAACGATCCTATTTACAATATCGATCCCGATCGTTGCACTGAGTGTGTGGGCTATAGCGATGAACCTAGTTGCGTGAGCGTATGCCCTGTGGATGCTATTATGCCTGATCCTAACAATACTGAAAGTCCTGAAGAACTCCAAGACAAATACACGCTCCTACAAGATAACGAAATCTAATGGCGAAAATCACCACGGTCATTGACATTGGCTCGAACTCCATGCGCATGGCAATCTTTAAAAAGACAAGTCAGTTTGGCTTTTACCTGCTCTATGAGCTTAAGTCTAAGGTGCGCATTTCTCAGGGGACTTATGAACACGGGGGCATGTTGCAAAAAATCCCAATTAAGCGTGCACTCAAGGCACTTAAGGAGTTTAAAGAGATTGCACAAAAATACAAAAGCAAAAAGCTTTTTTGTGTTGCCACAAGCGCCGTGCGTGATGCGCCCAATGCGCGAGAATTTGTAGCACTGGTTAAAAAAGAATGCGGGTTACGTGTTAGGGTGATTGATGGAATTAAGGAAGCTTTCTATGGAGGAGTGGCATGCGCTAATCTCTTGCACCACAGAGAAGGAATTACAATTGACATCGGTGGGGGAAGCACGGAATGCGCACTCATTAAAGAAGGCAAGATTGTTGACTTGCTCTCTTTGGATTTGGGCACAATCCGTCTCAAAGAACTTTTTTTTGATAAAAACACCCCCTTACAACATGCCTTAGATTTTATTCATAAAGAACTTTCCAAAATTCCTTCTCATTACCAAAGTGTGCAGGTTTTTGGTGTAGGTGGCACAATTCGTACCATTGCTAAGCTAGCTATGAGACGCAATAATTACCCTATTGAAGTTGTGCATGGCTATGAAATGGATGTGAATGCACATATAGACTTTATTGATAACATTGCACAAAGTTCAGAAGCACGCTTAGAAGTCCTTGGTGTAAGCGAGGATCGTCAAGATAGTATTCGTAGTGGAGCACTCATTCTTTGGGCACTTTTAAAGCATCTGTGTCCAGAAAAAATAGTGGTGAGTGGGGTAGGGGTGCGTGAGGGAGTGTTTTTGAGCGACATGCTTAGAAATCATAAACATAGCTTTCCCAAAGGTATTAATCCCTCTATCCTTTCCCTGCTGGATCGCTTTTTACCTCACGCGCAGCATAGTCAAGAGGTCAAACGTGTATGTGTCAAGCTATTTGATGCCCTCCAACCTCTGCACCAAATTGCTCCAGAATATCTTTATCATCTCAAAATTGCTGGACAACTTTCTAGTATTGGCAAGGTTTTAAATTTCTATGGCGCACATAAGCATGGTGCATATTTGGGTCTCAACGCTTTGAGCTATGGTTTTTCTCATCAAGATCGTGCTATTATCTGCCTGCTCGTGCAATTTAGCCAAAAGAAAATTCCTAAAGACAGCAATATCGCCCACATCAGTGCCATCATGCCCCCTATTCTTACCTTGCAATGGCTGAGTTTCATTTTAGGACTCGCTGAAGCGCTTTGTATTGCGCGCATTCCTAAGGATATCACCTATACTTTAAAGGGTAAAAAACTCGCCATTAAGAGCTCTAAGGAGCTCTACCTATGCCAAGAAGTCATCGCTAAGCTGAGCAAGCCTGCTCCTTTAGACATTGTTTTTTTATGAATGTTGCCATTATTCGGTTTTCAGCCCTAGGCGATATTATCTTAAGTGCGGTTTTTCTCCCCTTTATTAGGGAGCACTATCCACAGGTGCGTATCCACTGGTTTGTGGATACGATCTTTGCACCTATTCTACTACACTCGCCCTATATTGATCATTTACATATCATTCCCTACAAACAGACTCTACATACGAAGAATCCGCTCCAAATTTGGAATTTTTACCGCAATCTTAAACAACACACGGAAGATTTCGATGTGCTGATAGACATGCAAGGTTTGCTTAAATCAGCACTATTTGGAGCATGCGTCCGTAAAAAAGCTTTTGTGGGCTTTGACATCTCTTCTATCAAAGAACGCTTGGCGAGTTTATTCTATAGTCATAAAGTTACAATTCCTTACAGCACACATATTCTCAAGCGTAACCAAGCGATACTTGAGCACGGATTTAACATGCTCAACACATGCATTTGGGATCACGCTTTAGAAATGCGTCATTCTGCCTTTTATCTCCCTTCTTGTCCTCAGCTACATTCTTTGTTCAAGGGAACACGCCCTAAAATTCTTTTTGTGCTAGAAGCCTCTACACCAAACAAAATGTACCCATGGCAACATTTTGCTCAAGTGGGGCGCTTACTCCAAAATAAAGATGTAGAAATTGTCATCTTATGGCATGCGCATTTTAAGCATGCTCAAGCCCTCTATGATGCGCTCAAATCCCGAATGCCTACGATCTTACTTCCTCCCTTAAAGCTTGAAGAGATTAAAACTTTAGTGTCTTTAGTTCATGTTGTTGTAGGAGGAGATACGGGTATTGTACATCTAGCGTGGGCGCTTCAAATTCCATCAGTAACTCTTTATGGCAATACCCCTAAAACGCGTTTTGCGTTGGAAGGGTACGCCCAAATCGCCTTAGTGGGCAATGCCCACGCGAACTATTCTAAGAGGGATTTCTCTATCCAGCGCATTTCTCCTCAACAAGTCGCCCAGGCTATTATACAACTCATAGAAAAGAAATCATGAGTCTCCGTAGAGAATGGAATTTCTTTTGTGCGAAGCTTTTAGAATGGGGAGTAAATGCGCTAGGTTTTGGGCTTGCCAAGCTTCCACATCGAGGTTTTGTGGCATGTGTGCATGCGCTGGGTTTTATGATGTCTAAACTAGATCGGCGGCGTTGTTGGGACGCTAGAGCAAATTTAGATTTTGTATTCCCCACAATGAGTCGAGAGCAAAAAGAGACAATTATTAGGCGGGGGTATGATAACCTTGCCTTTATCCTATTGGAGAGCATACGAGTGGTATTTCTACCTAAAAAGAGCTATGATGCACGCTTTACGTACATCGATCAGCATCACATCTTTGATGCGCTCCAAAAAGATGGACAGGCGATTGTGATGGGCATGCACTTTGGTTACTGGGAGGCAATGGGCACTTCTTTAGCACAGTATTATCCTGAACAGGACAAGGGTTCTTTGGGCAAATTGACCAAATCCACATGCGTTAATACTATACTGATTAAAAGGCGCGAAGCTTTCGGAGTACATTTTATTAATAAAATTGGAGCTTTTAAAGATTTGCTGAAAATCTATAATCGAGGTAAGGGTTTGGTGGGTATTTTGGTCGATCAAAATATTTCATCCAAAGAAGGGGTTGTTGTGCGTTTTTTTGGCAAAGAAGCGACACATACTACCATCGCCTCCATCTTATCGCGTCGCTACAATATCGCTATTATACCTGTGATCGTAGATTTTAATCAGGACTATAGTCATTATACTGCTACTTACTACCCTCCCATCAGAGCCAAAAACACTCAAGATATAGCCGCAGATATTTTAGAGGCTACCCAAGAGCAAGCTAGCTTAAGCGAGCATATTATTAGAAATCATCCCGAAAGTTGGTTTTGGTTTCATCGGCGCTTTAAGAGTACATACCCTGAAATTTACAAAAAACGCAGGAGCTGAAGAGACCTTAAGAAGCTCCGGATTCTACTTAGCTAACCAATGTACATTCTACACAAACCAACACGCAATCCACATAGTCGTAAGTGCCCACCACGCGCACCAAATCCCCCTTTTGCAAGCAGGGGAGTTTGTGAAACCACCACAAGACTTTGAGCAATCCGCTAGAATCCTCAAGCTCCAAGCGGGCATGTTCGCGATTGCGCCCCATTAAGACATGATTTTTCAAGCGCGCCCGCACGGCAAATTGCGGGGGTTCATTGCCCACGCCATAGGGCTCACCCTGTTTGAGCAGGGCTAAAAACTCGCTAGAGTGCAAAGTGGCGATGCGATCCACTTCAAAAAGCATGGTGTCTTTCTAAATAGATCAAAGCGTCTTGAAAATCTTGTTGGCTCTCAAAGACCATCCCACAAGCGCGTTTGTGCCCACCCCCCATGACATTGATCCCGCTGGTTTGCAAATGCCCTAGTAGGGCGATGAGATCGATTTCTTTGGAGCGCAAAGAGGCTTCAATGCTCTCTTGTTCGTAGCGCCAACACAAACTCATTCTGCTGGCATGTTGCTCTAAGAGTTGGTTGGCAATCAAGCCCATAAGCCCGCGCGCGATCGCCCCACCCGCATGCACCACCCCCCCACACACCACCGCCTTTAAACTCTCTTGAGTTTGGGCGATCAGATCTTTGCGCTGTTGGTGGGCTTGGAGTAAAAGATGGGCGTAATGGGGGTTAGCCTCTGTATTGGAGAGCAAATCCACCACCACGCTACAATGCACGCACCCCTCAATGCCATCCATGCGCCCCACGGCGTTAATGGGGGCGATAATATCCCAACTGAGCATGCTCAATTTGTATTTTTGGGGGTAGGAGCGGCTTTTGAGCTGGTAGAGTTGGGCTAGATTGGCCGGCATAGAGGTTTGCAGGGTGTGATCCATGCGCTGGACTAGGTGGCGGTTATAGGGGGTGCTCAAATCCATCATATCCCCAATGGTGCTAAGCCCGGCTAAAACCTGCATGTAAGTCCAATCTTGCGGGCGCATTTTAATATGGTAGCGCTTGGCGTAGGCAAGCATGAGCAAATAGCCCACACACGCCCCGCTAATGCCATGAAAGGGGTGGTTATCACTTAAGAGTGGATGCACAAAGGCATCGCAGGCAGGGATACGCCCCTCTAAAAACTCATGGTGATCGCTCAAAATTAAGGGGGTGTTGTGGGCATGCAAAAAATCACAGACGGCATCTAGAATAGTCGCGCCATTATCAATGGTTAAAAACAGGCTATTGTGAAAATCTAGGGGCTCTCCCCCTGCTAATTGCCCCTGAGCGTAGCGCGTGCGTACAAGGCGGCGTTTTTGGGCGTATTCTTCTAAGAGCTCCACACTCATGCCATAGCTATCGGTGTTGCGGCGCGGGATGATGTAGGCAAGTTTGGGGTGCTTGATCACATGTCTTAAAAAATAAAGTACAAGCGCTGTCCCGCTCATGCCATCGCAATCGTAATCGCCCCCAAGGATGATCTGGCGTTGTGTTTGGATGGCTCCATGCAAAAGGCTTAGGGCTTGGGACACCGCGCCCATTTCTAACACGCTCTCTAGGCTAAATTTGTGCTTGCCATCGTCCTTAGTGATGTTTGCAATATGGGCACGAAACGCCTCTAACATCAACGCCCCCGCGTATCGCCCCATAGGCGGATATGCAAGCGATCGCTCAAATGATACCCTCTTTGCAAGCACACAGGGGCTAAAATTTTGGCATGTTCTTCTATGCTATGGGTACCTAGGGGCATCAGATAAATGGGTGGGGGAGGGCAGGCTAGAGTCTCTAAGATGGAGTCGATTTGGGCTAGGTCTTGATCTAGGGCTTTGGGGCGCACCACGAATTTAAAGATCGCGCGCGCGTGCTCTAGGATCGCATGCAGGGCGGCGTAATTGAGTCGCTTGTGCGCGCTCTCCAAGCTGAAGGCGAGTTTGACACTCAAGGTAAAATGCAAGGCGCGCAGGGGGGGGCAGAACTCAAAAGACACACTCCCATTACTCTCCACACTGATAAAATACCCCTGCTCTAAAAGTGTTTCTAGCGCGCTTAAAAGGAGGGGATTTTGAAAATGCAAGGTGGGTTCGCCTCCTGTGAGCACGATATGGGGTAGGTGGGGCGTGGGGGGAGTGAGCGCGTAGATGAGATCTAACAATTCTTGAGCGCTCTTTAGCTTGCGCCACTCTTGGGCATAGAGGGGATGTACCGCATACGCGCTATCACAGCCCACAATCTTACGCCCCTGTACAATAGCCCCAACCCCAAAACCCTTGCAGCGCAAATTACACCCGCCCAAGCGCACAAAGACACTGGGCGCGCCCACATGCGCCCCCTCCCCCTGCAGGCTGTAAAAGGCTTCCACGAGGGGGATGGGTGTCATAGGGGGATTTGCTGTAGGGGGCTAAAGGGCTTTTTGGGGGGGATGATCGCGCAGGCTAGGAGATAATAATACTGCTTGAGCCGATCTATCAAAGCGGAGTTTGGCATCTCCTCTAAAATGCCCGGAGAAAAACACACACTCTCTAAAGAGATAGAACGCATTAAATCCGGATTTTGCAAATCGGCTTTAAAACTTTGGGCATAGCCATAATTGGTTTCATGTACGCGCACCGCACTCA